>JASFIA010000035.1:0-10352 GCA_050122915.1 Desulfobacterales bacterium
CCGGTGATGTGGCCAGCGCCATGGTTGTGGATTCGCTCCGTCACTACCTCCGGCGCGGAGCGGATTCCGGGGAGACCGGTGACGGAACCACTCCTGACGACCCCGATCTGTCTTCATCCGCCAATACCCTCCTCAAGGCCATCGCCTCTGCCAATCATGCAGTTTATCGGGCGTCAAAGGACGATCCCGACCGCAAAGGCATGGGATCGACCGTTGCGGCCGTATGGTTCTCCCACCGGTCCGTTATCGCCTCCAATGTTGGCGACAGCCCTATTTTCCTCATCCACGACGCAACCATCGAGCCTCTATCGGTCATGCATACGGTGGAGGCGGAACACAACGCCATGTCCGATGCCGGCGACTTTTCCGCAAACCACCCCTTTCGTCACATGCTGACCCGCGGGATGGGAATCGAGGCCGATGTTGAAGCGGATATCTGCGAAACCCAATGTTTCCCGGGCGACCGCATCATTTTGTGTTCAGACGGGCTGACCAATAAGGCGACCCCTGAAGAAATCCGAATCCACTCGGCAGGAGAAACCGCCAAGGTTGCCTGCGCCCGATTGGTGGCATTGGCCAACGACCGGGGGGGCGAAGACAACGTGACGGTCTTGGTGATTGACATCAAAGGACCGATCGTCCGCGGCTGGAGGCGCTGGCTTCCGTTGCCGAAAATGATCTAGGGCGGGTGTAATGATCCTGGACCCGGTATTGCACAGAAAGGGTGTGGCCGCATGCCGATACTGTCGTTAAAATTCAAAGGTAACACCATTCAAGACTATACCCTCAGCCCGGAGCGTTCCATTACCATAGGGCGTTCGGAGGACAATTTGATCACGATCGAGAACCTTGCGGTGTCCAACCATCATGCCAAAATCGATTCAGTCGGCAACGGGTTCCTTCTCACCGACCTTCAAAGCAAAAACGGCTGCTTCGTGAATGAAACAATGGTCTCGACCCACTGGCTTCAGGACGGTGATGTCGTCCACATCGGAAAACACACCCTCTGCTTCAGCTACGGCCCTGAGGAATCTCCCCCACCTCACTCACCGACCCATTCGGAAAACACGATGGTGATGGACGCCGGGCAATACCGGGACATGCTGGAAAAAGACGACAGCGTAATGGCCGAGCGACTGAAATCCGAAAAGGAACCGGTCGGGATTCTCTCCTACCTCACCGGGGGTGACGGCGAGGTTGTGTTGTCGAAGAAAATCATCAAGATCGGCAAGGACAAGGGCTCCGATATTCGCATAACGGGGTTTGCTGTCGGGCAGACCGCCGCTACCATCAGCCGCCGCCCAAGCGGGTACTATTTGAGCTATGTCGGTGGGCTTTTCAAACCGAAAGTGAACGGCGCCACTGTGAAGGAGTCCATTCCACTCAACGAATTCGATATCATCGAATTAGGGTCGACGAAACTGCAGTTTTTCACGAAGGAATAAAACCGGGGGTGCTGCGAACCCGTCAGACACGCCCACCCTCCGACGGTCAGCTTCCAATCGAGACCCGATTGCTTATTCAGAGCCGACCCGTCAGGATCCGGCTATATGAATGTCGCGGTGCTCCACTATCATCTAAAACCCGGCGGCGTCACCAGCGTTATTCGGCATCAGGTACAAGCCCTTCAGGGTCGGGCATCCGTTTTGGTGTTGGCGGGGGGGACAGAGGATCCCGAACTCGATGTACCGACGGTTCTTGTCGGCGGACTGTCCTACGATGCCGATGGCGGCGAAAGATACCCTCCCGCCGATACCGTCGATTCGCTGATAGATGCCATGACGGGCGTCTTCGGCGGACTGCCGGATCTTCTCCATGTCCACAATCCAACTCTCACCAAAAACACTCACCTGCTCTCGATTCTCGATCGCCTGCAGCGTCTGGGAATTCCGCTCCTGCTTCACATTCACGATTTTGCGGAGGACGGACGTCCCCAGGCCTATGCTCTCGGCGCCCCCTATCCCTCCGACTGTCACTATGCCACCATCAATTTGAGGGATTATCGTCATCTGATCCGCTGCGGGCTAAAGCCCGAAGGCCTCCATCTGATTCCCAATCCGGTCCCCCCCCTGCCAATCTCCCCACCAGCCGACCGCCCGCCACTCGTCTTGTATCCGGTTAGGGCGATCCGGAGGAAAAATATCGGCGAAGCCTTTTTACTAAGTCATTTTCTGCCCGAAGCCGCCCCACTGGCCATTACCCTACCCCCCAACAGCCCGTCGGACATCCTTGCCTATGAGCGGTGGAAAACCCTGTGCCGAACCTGGGGCCTGAACGTGCAATTCGAAGCCGGATTGGAAGGCGGGTTCGATCAACTCGTCGCCCGCTCGCAATTCATGCTGTCGACCAGCATCACGGAAGGCTTTGGATTTGCTTTTTTAGAGCCGTGGACTGCTGGAAAGGCTGTCCATGGCCGCTACTTGACGGGTATTTTAGAGGCGTTTGAGAAAAAAGGGGTGAACTTGAGCCATCTCTACCCTCGGATCCGAATCCCCCTCGAATGGATGGATGCCGAAATGCTTAGAAAACGCTTTATGGAAACCTATTTAACTGCCTGCCATCAATATGGGATATCTGTTGTAGACTCGCAGGTCAATCGGTTTGTCAAAATTCTCCTTGGCGACGGATGGATCGACTTTGGACTGCTGGACGAGCCGTATCAAGAGACGGTGATCGAACACCTGCGTCACCACCGATCAGATCGCGGGCGTTTCGCGGCCATGAATCCGGAGGCCGTTGGTTTCGGCCCTGAAACCATTTCGCCAATCGCCATTGCCAAAAACCGCCGTGCGGTCCTCGGCCATTTCGGATTGTCCGATTATGGATCCAGGCTGCTGAACATCTACCGGCGGGTAGTGCGCGAGGCGCCCCGCCATCGCATCGACAAACTGGCTCTGGCCCGGTGTTTCTTGACACCGGATGCGTTTAGTCTTCTCAAATGGAGGCCCTATGAGCCTTAAGGTCGATATCGGTGCCCTCCTCACTCCAATGGAACCCTATCCGACGGCGATGGTTGCCGGGGGGCGTTTGGCGCCGCCGATACGAGCCGTTGTTTTCGACATTTACGGGACACTTCTGATCAGTTCGTCGGGCGATATCGGAACCGCTGCAGACCCCGTGACGCCGACGGATCAGCGCCTGAGAAAACTGGCAAGCCGCTATGGGGTGTCGTTGCCGCCCGATCGATTGCGAGAGTCCGTCACCCGGGCTATTACCGACACGCACCGAATCCGCAAGGCCGCCGGCACTCGATACCCGGAAGTGGATATCGTCGAAATATGGCAGTCCATATTGGGCTGGAGGGATCGTTCAAGCCTTAGCAGATTTGCTCTGGAATACGAGATGACCGTCAATCCCGTCTTTCCGATGCCCGGATGCCGGGACCTCCTGAACGCGATTAAATCGGCATCCCTGCCAATGGGGATCGTTTCCAATGCCCAATTCTACACCCAGCCCGTCGTGGAGGCAGCAATCGGCATCGGTTTGGAGGATCTTGGATTTTGTCGGGAACTCATGATCTTCTCATATCAACTGACGGTGGCAAAGCCGTCGAGGATTCTTTTCGAGCGTTGTGCCGACGCCTTGTCCCGTGGCGGGATTCGGCCAAGGGAAGCGGTCTACATGGGAAACGATGTACTCAAAGACATGTTGCCGGCGGGTCAAATCGGGTTTCAGACAGTGCTTTTTGCCGGCGATGCCCGCTCCCTGAGATTGAGGGAAACCAACGATAAGTGCCGGTCCATTCGGCCTGACGCGGTCATCACGTCTCTTGACCAACTGCCGCCGCTGATCGGTATCGATCGCTCCTGAGCAGGGGGCGTTCAGCGCATCCGTTTATGAAAACAGCCGGCGGCTGAGGCATGGGTCTTTCGCTTTGTTCCCGAGGGTGGAGGCCGACCCTATCCTTGGAGAAAGGAGGATGGTGAAGAAAGCCCCCACGAGGCCTGGGCCCTGACACGCATGCCCGCCTTATTTTTGAAAAGGAGATATCCCCGGTCCCGGCCGAATCGGTAGAGATCCCGGGTGATGGCGACATCGGAACGGCAATAGGCCAACAATTCCGGAATTTTTCCCTCTTTCCACCATTTCAGGGCCGTCAGACCGTCTGCGGTTTTAGGGGTGCCAAGGGTTTCTTTGGCCAAATGGTCGAGAGACAGCCGATACCCCAGAATCGAACGAATCTCCTCCAACAAATCGAGTGATTGGAGGCGGCGGAAATCGAACCGGGAGTAGGCGGTCAGAACGCGATAGTCAAATTTGAGGCTGTTGAAGCCCACCACCAGATCCAGGTCCTTGAGATGGGATATCAGGCCGGGGACGTCCTTTTCCATGTATTCGTGGAACCCCCCGTCTTTGGCGTCGAAAAGGACCGCGCAACTGACCCGCATTCGACAGGCCAGGTGCCATCCCCCCACCTCCGCAGCCGATTTCTGCGTCTCCAAATCGAAGACCCCGTAGCGCAGCGGTTTTGATTTATGGACCGCAGCCTGTCGGTTGCCCTTTGACACACGGATTGTCGCCGTTGAAGCTTCCGACGACCGCGGCCTGTCCTGCTTGAGGGTCTTTATGAGCAATGCGGCACCGTCTTTGTCGATGGGACGATTTCCGGAACCGCACTTCGGGGAATGAACGCAGGAAGGACAGCCATTGTCGCAGGGACACCCCTCGATGACCGCCATGGCCTTTTCCAGCAGCTCTGTTGCCGCATCGTAAGCGCCTTTGCTGAAACCGGCCCCGCCTTCAATACCGTCATAGATGAAAATCGCGGCCCCCCCCGTCTGAGGGTGGCGTGGCATGGCAATGCCGCCGATGTCATTGCGGTCGGTCATGACCAACAGGGGAAGAATACCGATCATGGCGTGCTCAAGGGCGTGGATGCTTCCCATGAAATGATACATTTCCTGTTCGATATGCCGGATCACCGTCGGAGGAACCAACAACCAAAATGCCTCGGTTTCAAGGGTTTGGACGGGCATTTTCAATGGACGCACACCCAGGCTTTTTCCATTCTTAGAGTGGATTCTTTCAAATCCCGTCGTCTGCTCTTTTACATTAACTTTTCCAAAATAACCATTTGTATTTAATATGATTTTATTTTTTAAAATTTGGGTTATTTCAGTATCTTTCCATCCCCTGGGACGGGTAAAGTAGTCGACCGCCATCGGTGCGGCACTCACGGTGCGCTTTTCCGGATTCTGTGCCTCGATGAGGTACGTGTCGCCGCTGTGGAGATAGATGGCGCCTGGGTGGGTTTCCCGGAAAACCCGACTGCCATCGATCTCCCCGAATCGCTCTCCGGTTTTGGCATTGAATAGCTGCCAACTCACCCCTCCCCCGCGAAGGGAAATATGGCGGTGAGGCGAGCGTTGTGGGCTGTGGGCATTCTTTCCCTCGGCATCAACCAGGAGCCGACCCCCGAGGATCAGACGCTCCGCCGCCTTTCTCACTTCCGGAGGAAGCCCCGCGATTTCGGCCGATGACAGGGGGTGTTCGACCGCCGCACAGGGTAGATGTTGATCCAACACCTTCGGATTGACGGGATTGATCACTGCGGCCTCCGCCGTGCGCCGGATCAATTCCAAGGGATGGCGCAGGAAAAACCGATCAAGGGCATCTTCGCCTGGCACCATGATCAATGCCGACGCCTGACCGTTTCTGCCGACGCGGCCGGCCCGCTGCCAAGTCGAGATAAGGGTTCCGGGATACCCGGCCAGTATGCATAGATCCAACGCTCCGATATCGATACCGAGTTCGAGAGCGCTCGTTGTCACGACGGCCTTCAGATCGCCCTCTGCCATCTGGGTTTCCACACGGCGCCGGTCTTCCGGGAGCAGTCCCGAACGATAGATACCCACCCGATGACCGCGATTGCCAAACCGATGCCTGGCTTGTAAGCCGATCCACTCGGTCAGCTTTCGGGACTGGGTGTAAACAATGGTTTTCAGACCACTTTCCAGTGCCGTCCCCAACAGCCGAAGAACGCAGCCGGTCAAACCGTCAACCGGATCGACAATCATGACATGTCGTTTCCCACGACTCCCGCTTTGCCCCCGAACCCGCATGACCTTGAGTCCCGAAAGGGCTTCGCAATGGGAACGGGGGTTGGCAACCGTGGCCGTGCAAAAAATGAAGACGGGGTCGGCACCGTAGAGGCGGCAGATGCGTCTCAGCCGCCAGAACACCTGGGACATGTGGGCGCCGAATATACCCTTCAAGGTGTGCACCTCGTCGACGACCACGATCTTCAGATGTCGAAAAAAATCCTCCCATTGCCGGTGATGGGCCAGAAAGCCCAAATGCAGCATGTCCGGGTTGCTGATAATGACCTGGGGAGGCATGGACCGGATTTTTTTCCGGTGCCACGGCGACGTGTCTCCATCGTAAATTGCCGCTTTTGGCCTTGGGACCTGATTCGGGAGCAGGGCCGTGAGGGTGTCGAAAGCACTCAGTTGGTCCTGGGCCAGTGCTTTCAGAGGAAAAAGAAACAATGCCCGGTTTTCCATTGATTCGAGAGCGTTTTCCAGGGCCGGGATCTGGTAGATTAAAGATTTGCCGCTGGCTGTCGGGCTCGAAACAACCACATGCAGACCTTTCCTCACGGCATCAATGGCCCTGGACTGATGCTGGTAAAGGGTGTCGATCTTTCCCTTCTTTAACACCGTGGTTACGGCAGGATGGAATGGGCGTTCAGGTGTGTCGAAAACAGCCGATTCGGTCGATAATACCCGATGAAATCGAATATCACCACCTGATCGATCCGATATGCGCAACGCTTCTAAAAAGCGCTCAATTGGAGAAATAGTCATCGAATTTCACTGTCGAAAAGTCCTGCGGTTGGCACAAACCCTGTAGCGAAGTCAATTTATCTTGCAAATTCAGGAGAGTTGGCTATAATTTCAATGTTAAGCGATAACATGGTATGGCAAGCTGCAGGGCACAATTCAACCGTTGTCTCCTTGATAGCCATTTCAAAGGGGTCCGCCGCCATCGACGTTCAAGACGACACCACCGACCAATACCCCGCATCCATCGATTCGGTCGCTCATGCGTTGACGCCGGTGATGGCCGATGACGTCCGGCGATTGTCAGAACCCCCGGAATGCTTTGAGGCAATGCCCCGGTTACGAACCAAACCGTTTTTCCTCTCCTTATACGATCCAATAAGACCAAGCCAGACCTTATGCTAATTCATATCGTCACTCTTCTTGTGCTTCTCGTCCTTTCGGGGTTTTTTTCTTCTGCTGAGACCGCCTTTTTTTCGATCAGCAAAACCAAGGCGCGTCACCTGGCAAAAACACGCGATGGTTCATTCAAACTGGTTGAAACATTAAAAAAAGATCCCCACAAGTTGTTGACGACCATTCTGATCGGCAACAACATCGTCAATATCGGCGCCTCGGCCCTGGCAACGACCATGGCTTTCGACATCTTTCCCGGATACGCGGTGGGGATCACCACGGGAGTCATGACCTTGCTGATTCTCGTTTTTGGGGAAGTATTTCCAAAATCCATCGCCACCCGGAACAACGTCGGCATTGCGAAGATGGCGGTCTACCCCGTCTATTGGCTGTCTATTCTTTTCTACCCCATCGTCGTCTTTCTCGGCTTCATTCCATTGATCACCGGGAAAATACAGAAAACGCCCAAAGTGACCGAGGAAGAGTTGCTTACCATCGTGGAGGCGGTCGAAGAAGAGGGCAGTATCAAAGAGACCGAAAAAGAGCTTATTCACAACATTTTCGAGTTCGACGACACCAACGCCTCGGAAATCATGACGCCCCGCTCGGACATGTTCGTCGTCGACATCAACAAAGAACTCGATTTGACCCAATTGCTGGCATCGGGTTTTACCCGCGTGCCCGTCATCGACGGCGACATCGACCATGTGATCGGCATTCTCAACATCAAGGATCTGTTTCACCACTATCTGCTGTCCGGGGGGCATCTCGATCTCAAGAAAACCTTGCGGGCGCCCTTCTTCGTCCCCGAGCACAAAAAATTGGACAAACTCCTTCAGCAGTTTAAAAAGCGCCGGCACCACATGGCCATTCTGGTGGATGAGCACGGCGGCGTATCGGGCCTCATAACCCTCGAAGATGCCCTGGAAGAGATCGTCGGGGACATCGCCGACGAGACCGACAAAGAAGAGCCGCTGATCGTCAAATCCAGAGCCAGAGAATGGGTCGTTCTGGGAAAAGCCGATATCGAAGAGATCAACGAGAAACTGGCGATGGGTATTCCTGAATCCAGCAACTATGACACCTTTTCGGGCTTCATTCTGGATAAAATCGGACGGATCCCTACGGTGAATGAAGAAATCCCTATCGACGGTTTCACCGTAACGGTCAAGGAGATTGACGGCATCCGCATCACCAAGTACACCATTCGGCAGCATCCGCCCAAAGAGCCCTGAAGGCGTCGTGTACCCGGTTCCCATCCGGAGGGGCACCCCCTTTTTCAAACGAAACCGATCTGAAACCGGACTCACGACGGCTGGCGCCGAAGACACGACCCGTTGCCGGAAGCGATCAGACCGCCTGAACGGACGATGGCCCATCCCGGGCGGCTTGCGCGCCGTTGCCCTGGTTCTGTCCCTTCTCCCCTGGGGACTTGCCGTTCCGGATACACTCGCCGACACCCTGTGGGTCGGCAAATTCTCAGCCGAGTCGACGGCAAGCCCGGTTCCGTCACACTGGCAACCCTATCGGTTCGATTCGCTGAATCCCACCCGATACCCGCTGGTAAAGGAAGGGGGGGCAACGGTGATCGAGGCCGTCAGCAAGGCCTCGGCTTCGGGATTGGTGCGACGGATCGATGTCGATCTCTATCGTTTCCCCGTCTTGAACTGGTCTTGGAAGGCCACATCGATGTTTTCAGAGGAGGACCCGCATTCGAAAGCAGGAGATGACTATCCCGTCAGAATATCGGTCCAATTTGCCCCCGATTCCTCACGGCGCAGCCTCACCGACCGCTTGGCGGATATGGCGGCGAGGGCTATCTACGGGAAGGACGCCCCCTTCCGCCCAATCAGCTATGTCTGGTCCGTCAGAGAGCCGATCGGAAAGATGGTTCCCAATCCCTACACGCCCAGATCAGTGACGGTTGTTGCGGCATCGGGAACAGCCAATATGGGCCGGTGGATGGAAATCAGGCGGGATGTTCGCGAGGACTTCCGGGCGGCCTTCAATGAAGAACCGCCCCTGGTGACGAGCATTGGGATCATGACCGATACGGACGACACGGGCAACGACACGGTTTCGTATTACGGGGATATCTGGTTCGGCACTACTCCTTGACCCGCTCGACATAAGCGCCGGTGCGGGTATCGATCTTGATGAGTTCTCCCTCCTCGACAAAGGGGGGAACCTGCAGCACGTAGCCGGTTTCCAGGGTGGCGGGCTTGGAGTCCCCCGAGGCGGTGTCCCCCCTAGCCCAGGGATCTGCTTGGACCACCTTGAGGGTCATGAAGATGGGCAGGGTAATGCCGATGGCCCGCTGTTGAAACATGAGGATACTGCATACCGTATTTTCTTTAAGAAAGCTTTTGGCCTCTCCCACCTGCTCCTCCGAAAGAAATTCCTGTTCGTAGTTGGCGGTGTTCATAAAGCAGTAGTTGTTGCCGTCCTGGTAAAGATATTCCATTTCGACTTCTTCAAGACTGGCCGGTGTTAGTTTTTCTCCGGACCGCCAGGTCTTGTCGAACTGTGCGCCGGTCACCATGTTTTTCAGCTTGCATTTATAGAGGGCCTGGCCTTTACCGGGCTTTACGAACTCAAACTGGGTAATGACGTAAGGATCGCCGTCGATTTCTATCTTCAATCCTTTTCTAAGATCACCGCTGTCGTACATGGGTGTGTCCTCCTTGTGATTCCCCATCCGTTATGGGCTTCGTTGAAGAAAGCCGACCCACTTGAGGATAACGCCTTCTGGTTGATGCCAATGGAACCTGCCGTTGCTGATTCACCATGGGGGCAAGCGGCACCCTGGGTCAACACGCTGCAGCGCATGCAGCTTCGACGAATCGACGAACCCGCTCCGCATCTTTTTTGAAGCGGATCGGGCGTCCGTTCTGATCGAGGGCGTTGGTTCTGGTGCAGCTGTCGACACCGGCCGGACGCACCGCTTCGATGGCGGCCGTGACATTTTCGGGTGACAAGCCTCCGGCCAGTATCACCGGAAGGGTCGTTTTTGAAACCAGGTTGGCCGCAACATCCCAATCACAGGTTTTTCCGGTAATACCGACGAAACCGTCCACCGGCTGGGCCGGGTTGCAAGCAGATCCGGATCGGACGATCAGGGTGTCGGTCAGAAAAAAATCACTGATAGACTCGAAG
Source organism: Desulfobacterales bacterium (assembly GCA_050122915.1). Lineage (GTDB taxonomy): Bacteria > Desulfobacterota > Desulfobacteria > Desulfobacterales > UBA5852 > CALNZV01. The sequence goes on from JASFIA010000035.1 coordinate 10,335, forward strand.
CGCTTCGCCAGTTCGAGG
>JASFIA010000036.1:0-10318 GCA_050122915.1 Desulfobacterales bacterium
ACCAGGCCAGGGCCGGCAACCCGATGACCAGGGCCGCGGAAACCCAAAATAAGGGAAACAGCTGACCGGTCAGGGCCTGCCGCCGGCGTGCCCAGCGACGGAGGAAAAAGACCACCACTATCGCGGCCACAAGGGCCAGGGCCATGATCTTGAACGCCGGATGATAGGCCGGGACGCCGAAAATCAGCCCCCGATTGCACATGAAGACGCCGGCAAACGGATTCAGGGCCTGCCTGGGCGACGGCAGAATCTCGTAGAAGAACGCATACCAGAAAAAAAGCTGGAGAAGCACCGGTATGTCCTGGAACACCTCGATATAGATGGCCGACATCCGGGAAACGAGCCAATTGGTCGACAGGCGGGCAATACCGATGAGGGTTCCCAGGATCAAGGTCAGCACGATCCCGATGAAGGAGACGAGCAGGGTGTTTAGGGCACCGACGATCAGCGCCTTTGCATAGCTGTCGGCCGCCGAATAGGAAATCAGGGATTCGCCGATCTCAAAAGAGGACTCTTTGTCCAGAAAACCGAACCCCGTGGCGATGGACTGCCGTTCCAAGTTGGCCATGGTGTTCGTCATGAGGTAGTAGGCCAGGAGCCCCACCGCGCCAAGCACCGCCACCTGGTAGAACATCGAACGGAACCGGGGGTCATACCAGAAAAAGACCTTTTCGGTGGTATCGGCCTCGACCTGTCTGTTGTCGGTCCTGAGTGTCATCGGTCGGGTTCCCGGTCATCGACGGAGTCGGCGGGGCAGTTCGGCGTCACGGGGACAGCCGGGCGGCCCCATGCCGGGGGATATCCCAAGGACCGGAAAGGGTTTCCGTCACCCCGGGACTCCCCGACGGCATCTGATCAGCTGAACCTACTTGAAGGGCGGCGTATACATCAATCCGCCGTCAGTCCACAGGGCGTTGAGGCCCCGCTCGATCTTGAGGGGAGTATTGACGCCCACGTTGCGCTCGAAGACCTCACCGTAGTTGCCCACCTGTTTGACGATGTTGTAGGCAAACGCTTCATCGATTCCGAGGGCCTTGCCGTTGCCGGGGCTGACCCCTAAGAAACGCTGGATCTTGGGGTCCGTGCTCTTGAGCATCTCATCGACGTTTTGGGAAGTGATACCCAGGAACTCGGCCTCGATCATGGCCATGGTAGCGAAATTGACGATATCGTACCACTGGTCGTCACCGTGTCGCACGGCCGGGGCCAAGGGTTCCCGGGAGATGATCTCCGGAAGGATCATGTAGTCGTCGGGATTCGGTGCCACAGCCCGAACGGCGGCCAACTGGGAAGCGTCAGAAGTCATGGCGTCGCAGCGGCCAGCGAAAAAGGCCTTGTTGAGTTCGGGGGTGCTCTCGATGACCACGGGTTTCATGGTCATCTGGTTGGCGCGGAAATAGTCTGCGGCGTTCAACTCCGTGGTCGTTCCCGGCAGCACGCAGACGGTGGCGCCGTCAAGCTCCTTGGCGCTATTGACGCCGAGGCTCTTGGATACCAAAAAGCCCTGTCCGTCATAATAGTTCACATGGGCGAAATTCAAGCCCAGAGCCGTCTCCCGGGTCAGTGTCTGGGTGGCGTTTCGGGTCAGGACGTCGATCTCGCCGGACTGCAGGGCGGTAAACCGAGTCTTGGCGGTCAGGGGGACCCATTTGATCTTGTCCGGACTTCCGAATACGGCGATGGAAATGGCATGGGCCGTATCCACGTCGAGACCTTTCCAGACCCCTTTCTCATCGGGTTTTGAGAAGCCGAAAAGACCTTCATTAACCCCTACGGAAATATGGCCTTTGGCCTTTACGTCTTCGAGGGTGCCGGCGGCAGCCATTCCGACCGCCAGAAACACCATCGCCACTCCCAACACAACTGCAGTTCGCATGCATCTCATGACGTCAACCTCCTCATTTGCGTTTCAGGTTAAGCGACGACGGTGCCGAGGCGCACAGCCGTCGCCCGATGGATCGAATCGAGCCGGGCGAATCGTCATCATTCGTACGGAATCGCTGACAGGGGATGCAGTCGGCGCCCAAAAGGCAAAGGCAAATACCAAGTGGGCAAATATGTAATAATTCAGAGGACTATCTATCTTATGGGCTGGCGTTTGGCAAGTAAAAAGGCGGTGGAGGTCGCCCCGCTGCTGCGGACACACGGTGGCAGGTCAGGGGGTGTCGAGGTGGCCGGGATGGCTGGTCAGGTCCACCGCGTTCAGGAATTCCTGGGGCTGGACCTGAACGCCGGTCCATAGGGCGAAGGTTCGCCGGGCCTGAAAGGCCAGGGTCATCAGGCCGTCGGAAAAGCGGATGTTGCAATTCCTTGCCTTCCGCTCCCAGAAATTATTGCTCCGTCCGTAGTTGAAATCCATCAGCAGGCCGCAGCCCTTGGGTTGAAATCGGTCGAGCCACCCGGAAAGCTCGGGCGCCTCCTCGACATCGGAGACGGGGGTGGCATTGATGATGATATCCACCGGGAAAGGGGATTCCAGAAGGGCTTCCATCTCTATCCATTGGCCGCCCAGCCGATCGGCCATGTCCCGGGCACGGTTCTCGTTTCGACCGGAGATCATGACGGTCTCCGCCCGCAACCAGTTGAGGATAAACACCGCCGCCTTGGCGATGCCTCCGGAGCCGAAGACGAGGGCCCGCTTGCCGGAAACTTCGAATCCAATGTCTTCCAGGGTATCCATGAAACCGATGGCGTTGGTGTTGTATCCCTTCAATACGCCGCCGTCCCAGGCGATGGTGTTGATGGCACCGATAATCTTCGCCCCTTCGGAAAGGACATCGAGATGAGGAATGACGGCCTCCTTGTAGGGCACCGTGATGTTGGCGCCGGCGATATTCAACACCCGAAGGCTGTTGACCGCCTCCTCGACCTTGTCGGGCTGGGCCATGAATGGGACGTAAACCCCCTTGAGGCCCATCCGATTGAACACCGAGGTGAACATCTCCGGTGACCGGGCGTTGAACACCCGCTCATCACCGATGATGCAAAAAACTTTCTTCTGGATTTCAAATGCCGATCGCGGATTCCGGAAAGACCTTTCGTCAACGGTCATTGACACCTGCCTTCGGGCGGTTGGGATCGTCATCCAAATACATGTCGGCATCGGAGCCGGCCGCTATCCAGGAAATCCCGGAAAAGCAATAGCCGCCAATCCGCTTACCGCCGGTTGCCGACCGGGTGAACGGGCCCCCTCAAGCACAGGGTCGCGGGCAGCCGGGGCGGATCAGCGGCTTTGGCGCGGATAGGCTTTCCGACGCTGCAATGACACAGGGCAATGCCCATGGGGGCGTTGCATTAGGTCATGTTCAAAAGGCTCTTGATGCTGTCCGTAATCTCTTCCGCCGAGGCGGGTTTGGGCAAATAGTCATCGGCCTCCATGGACATCCCGTCGTAATGGGAATAACGGGTCGAGGTGACGTGATCCGCCACGGCCGTCAGCATGAGGATGGCGATATCGCTGAAGCGGTCGTCTCTCTTGATCTCGGCGCAGACCTCGTAACCGTCCTTTTCCGGCATCATGACGTCCAGAATGATGGCGTCCGGCGGGTTCTTTTTAACCTTCTCGAGCCCCTCCTCCCCGTTGTAGGCGACATCCACGTCGAAGCCCTCTTTAATCAGATTCCCTTGAACCAGCAGCGCAAAATCAGGCTCGTCGTCCACCACCAGTATGCGTTTCTTGTCGGCCATCACTATCCTCCTTTTTCATTGGAACCCGTTGGTACCCGCCGTCGCACCGACGGAGCCGGCCGACGGCGATGGGCCGGCCCGGGATCAGTGGGCGGCCACCCGGTCGAGGAGTTCAGGCAACCGATGCTCCCAGCCGATCGTGGAAATGGCCACGCCGCCGAACCGTTCGTCCCTGAAGGTCGATATCAACTCGCCGGCGATACGAATGCACTCCCGGGGTTTGTCTGTCGCAGCCTGAATCCGTTTGATCAACGGGGCCGGAATGCGAATGTGTTTTTGGTTCCGCTCGATGTAGCGGGCCATTCCAAGAGATTTCAGCAGCAAAACCGTGGGAATGATATGGGTCTTCCGGTGGTCGATACGGGTGAGAAAAGGGTCTATGGCCGTCAGATCGAAGACGGGCGGCGTGATGAAAAAACGGGCGCCGGCTTCGATGCGTCGGTTCATCTTCTCCAGTTCGAGTTCCAGAGCCTGACCCTTGAGGCAGGGGTTGATGGTGGAACCCGCCAGAAACTGGGGGGCTCCTTCAAGCGCGCCCCCTGCCATATCCCGGCCCCTCTGGAGACACTGTATCCCGTAGAGCAGGTCGAGATGATCGAGGTCATAAACCGCCGCGGCCTGGTGGTGATCCCCGAATGAAGGGTCCTCGCCGTTTACCGCCACCAGATTGTGGATGCCGCAGGCGCTGGCACCCAGCAAATCGGCCTGGATGGCCAGGCGGTTGCGGTCCCGGCAGCCGATCTGGACCAGGGTTTCCAATTGCTTTGTCTGAAGGATGAGTGCACTGTAGAAGGCGCTCATGTGCATGATGCCGTTGGTCATGTCGGGTATCATAAACGCATCCACCCTGCCCTTGACCTGAAGGGCGTTGGACACCATAAGGGTGACGTCGGTGCCCTTCGGAGGGAACATCTCCGCCATCAGGACGAATTTTCCGGATTCGATTTTGTTTTTCAGATTCATGAAGAGGACTCCCGGTCAACTCTCGGCGGGGATCATCCACCCTGACCGGTATTCTCCAGCAAAGATCGGGCCACCGGAATGGCAAACGCGTATCGTGTATCATTTTTAATAGTTGTGCGACCTCGATCACAACCGTGGTTCCTTTCGGTCGGTGCGAGATCAACGGCCATTTTGGAATACTTTTCTTTACATCGGTTTAGATTTCAGATATTTAAGGCCTTAGTTCCATTTTGGCATGGTCCATTTTGGCCAGCAACCCACCACAGGAGTGCCGAGCGTGTCCTATCGCATCCTCATCGTCGACGATGACAGAGATTTTCTTGAGGTCCTGTCCATCTACCTGAAGCGGGGCGGTTTCGCCAATCTGACGACCCTGGATCATCCCCTGGACGCCGCCGCGGTATTCGATGACGGGCAGGTCTTCGACATCGCGGTCATCGATCTCACCATGCCTGAAATGGATGGAATGGAGCTGCTTGAAATCATAAAGAATACAAGCCCAAATACCGAATGCATCGTCGTCACCGCCATCAATGAAGCCAGGGTATCCGTCAAATGCCTCAAGAAAGGGGCCTACGACTACCTGGTCAAGCCCGTTTCCGAGGAGGATCTCCTCTTGAGCGTGAACCGGGCCCTTGAAAGAAAACGGCTTCTCGACATTCTGGACATGGACAAGCGAAACGAACTGCCCGCTCTCCAGCACAAAGAGGCCTTCGCCCCCATCATCACCCGTTCCAGAAAAGTCGTCCGCATTCTCAAAGAAGCCGAACTCCATGCGGCCAGCACCTTTCCGGTGCTCATCACCGGAGAAAGCGGCACCGGCAAGGAGCTTCTCGCCAGGGCCATCCACCAGGCAAGTCCGAAGGCCAATGCGCCCTTCACCCCCGTCAACATGGCGGCCATCAACAGCAATCTCTTCGATTCCGAATTCTTCGGTCACATCAAAGGCGCTTTCACCGGCGCCGAGAAAGACCGCATCGGGTATCTCGAAAACACCCGGGGAGGCACCCTCTTCCTGGACGAAATCGGCATCCTCCCCCTCGAACTTCAGGGAAAACTCCTCCGGGTCCTTCAAAACGGCGAGTACATCATGGTCGGTGCCAGCACCCCCAAAAAAGCCGACGTGCGGGTCATTGCCGCCACCAACGAAGACCTGGACCAATTGATCGGCAAACGACAATTCCGAAAAGACCTGTACTACCGGATCCGGGGCGGATGGCTGCATCTTCCCCCGCTGAGGGACCGGCGCGAGGACATCCCGCTGCTCATCCGCCACTTCCTTGCGTCCGGCGGCAGAAACGGCGGAAAGCCGGACATCGACCAGGAGGCCTTGGACGTTCTGATAGACTACGACTACCCGGGCAACGTTCGTGAACTCGAGTCCATCGTCCAGTCGGCCCTGAACCTCTCCCAGGGCCGGACCATCTCACTCCGGTGCCTCCAAGACCACCTGCGCAGACAGGCACCCTCCACCCGGAAAGAACGCCGCAGAGAGACAGTGGATTTGATGCCTCTGGAATCGGTGGAGAAAAACCACATCCTCAAGGTTTACGAGCATACGGGCCAAAACAAATCACAGTCGGCGAAAATCCTGGGCATCGGGCTGAACACCCTTCGGCGAAAGCTGAAAACATACGGCATCGGGCCCGATTCGTCCTGAAGGTGATCAGCCGGTCCCTCCCTGGAGCCGCTCGACGGGCGGCGACCGTGACCGAACCGCACCTGTCAGGATTCACGCAACTTTTCCAAGGATACCCAATGAAAGACGACCGCGGCCTCTATTACTATCCCTATCCCGACAACCACAAAACCCGCATGTACGTCCGCCGCAAGGACGGCGACATCTGGTTCAGACTTTGGAATGCGGACGATCCCGACCTATGGACGGAGCACGATTGGGTGCCCTATGGCGCCATCCGCGCCGCCACCCGGATGTATAAAAAATCCGGAGACTTCGATCCCTCCGATGCCTACGACGTCCGAGTGGCGGAAGACCTGTTGACGAGGGAAGGAGAGGGCTGACGGTCCATGCGCCTCACCCTTTCCCTTTCCAACGTTCTGGTAGTGAAAGACGCCCCTGAGGGCATCGACCGGTGGCTGACCGACACCCTGCGGTTTCCCAATCCCAAATGGGTGGAGAACGAGCGCATGGGCCGGTGGAACCGGGGAACGCCTAAGGAGCTGCGGTATTTCCGGCGGCTCAAGAGCGGCGCGCTGAGGATCCCGAGAGGCTTTATCCGCCCCCTCATCGAAGAGTGCCGGCGGCAAAAGATTCCCTACGAAATCGACGATCGCCGGCGCCTGCTGCCGCCGACGTCCGTGACCTTTTCGGGCACCCTCAGACCGTTTCAGCGGCAGGCCGCTGAGAAATTGCTTTCCAGGGATTTCGGCACGCTGAGCGCCCCCACCGGCAGCGGGAAGACCGTCATTGCACTCTACCTGATCGCCAAGCGGCGGCAGCCGGCTCTCGTTGTGGTGCACACGAAAGACCTGGCCTTCCAGTGGATCGAGCGGATCGAACAATTTCTTGGCATCGACCCGTCCGAGGTCGGGCTCGTCGGCGGCGGGAAAAACCGGATGGGCGACCGGATCACGGTTGCCCTGGTCCAGAGCCTCTACAACCGGAAATCGGCCATCGCGCGGCAGGTGGGATTTCTTCTGGTGGACGAGTGCCATCGCACGCCAAGCCGGACCTTCACCGATGCCGTCACGGCCTTCGACGCCCGGTACATGCTGGGCCTGTCGGCCACTCCCTGGCGCCGGGACAACCTCTCAAAGCTCATCTTCTGGCATCTGGGAAACGTGCACCACACGGTCAGCAAAAAGCGGCTGGTGGCCACCGGCGACGTCCTGCCGGCGGAGGTGATCGTCAGAGAGACCGGCTTTCGCCCCTACTTCGATCCCGTCAGCGAGTACACGCGCATGCTATCCGAACTGGCCATGGACAAGGAGCGGAATCTTCTCATCGTCGACGACGTCGCCGATGAATGCGACCGCGGTAACGGCGTCTGTCTCGTCCTGTCGGACCGGAAGGCCCACTGCGATACTCTCAGGACCCTCCTGCGCTACCGGTGCCGTATCGAGGCGGAGGTGCTGACCGGAGACCTCTCCGGTGCCGAGCGGCGGGCCGTCCTCGAAAGGATCCGCGGGGGCGGGGTCAAGGTGCTGGTGGCCACCGGTCAACTGATTGGCGAAGGATTCGACTGTCCGGACCTCTCCACCCTATTTCTGGCCACACCGGTCCGATTCAGCGGGCGGCTTCTCCAATATCTCGGGCGGGTCCTGAGACCTGCGCCGGGAAAAGAAACGGCAAGGGTCTTCGACTATGTGGACGTCCATGTGGATACCCTGGTAAAGGCGGCAAAGGCCCGCCGGCGGGTCTACGAAGGATAGGCAACCATACACCGTCCGTCGACTGCCGGTTAGGAACCCGGGCGCACCTTTCCCCCCGGCTACCCGTGTTTTTTTTCATGATCAAGCAGGTATTGTTTGCGCCAGATGCCGCCGCCGTATCCCACCAGCTTCCCGTTTTTTCCGATGACCCGATGGCAGGGTATGATGATGGCGATCCGATTGTCTCCGTTGGCTCTGGCCACGGCCCGGACGGCCGTCGGCCTCCTTATCCATTCGGCTTGGGCCTGGTAGGAACGGGTGGACCCGTAAGGAATCCTCTGAAGAGCCGTCCAGACGGACTTCTGAAAAGGGGTGCCGGGCAGGACCAGGGGCAGGTCGAATGCTTTTCGGCTTCCGGCAAAGTAGTCGTCCAATTGCCGGTGCAATGGGTCGAAGTGCGGATGGGTTCCGGAGACGCACGGTGCGCCCAGCAGCCTCGTCAGCCGTTTCAGTTGGGTTTCGATCAGTCGCCGGTCAATGAATTCCAGGAGACAGATCCCCTCATCGGTGGCGCCGGCCAGCATGGGTCCCAATGGGGTGGGAATCCGGGTAATCGTGATCAAGTTGCGCCGGCGGCTTTTGCTGGGAGGAAATCCGGTCGTTTTCTTGAAGGACGCCCCAAACCCGCTCAGGGAATCGTGTCCGGATTCAAAGGCCGCATCAATCACCGTCTGCCCATGTCGGATGAGGCCGAAGGCCTGCCCGATCCGCAGGGTTCGAAGATAGGCTTGAAAGGTCATTCCGTGATTGGTCTTGAACCAGCGCCGGACGCGATTGGGGTCGACGCCCCGCTGCCTGATGCCCCTGTCGGTCAGACGAAGTCCCGGGGTTGCGCTGATTTCGGTGATGAGGGGCTTTAGCCATTCGGGAATTGCGCCTTTGGGGGACAGGGGGTGGCAGGTCTTGCATGGACGATAGCCGTGCTGGACCGCTTCCGTCGGGGTTCTGAAAAACTCGACGTTCTCCTTTTTGGGCTTCCTGGCGGTGCAGGTCGGCCGGCAGAAGATGCCCGTCGTCTTCACCCCGACAATGAAGATCCCTTCAAAAGCGCTGTCCTTTCGGAGCAGCGCGTCATACATCGTCGCCGTGTCGGGTAGTGTGTGCATGAAGGCCTCGTCTTCAATCGCCGGTTGCTGTCGGGCGCCTGCGGGGTGCGCTCAACCATTGCAGGCATCATCCCCTGCCTCGACTCTCCCCGCAACCGAAAAATGATCATCTATTTTTTACCGCCGGGGAAGGCTCCCGGAATCGAGACAGAGGGTGGAAAGAAACGGGTCGACGCGCCTCCTTGGAACGAATGGCCCGGCCTACCCCAAACGCCCCGTGTTCACGGGAAAATGACAGGCAACAGAGCGGCCGTCCGCTATGGCCCTGAATTCGGGGCGCTCGTGGACGCACCGGTCTTTGTGATAGCGGCACCGCGGATGAAAGGGGCATCCGGAGGGCGGGGTCATGGGACTGGGAACATCGCCGGTAAGAGAAACCCTTCTCTTTGCCCGTTGTCTATCGGGCACCGGCAGCGCAGATAGCAGGGCTTCGGTATAGGGGTGAAAGGGCGCGTCAAACAGGGAGCCGCTATCCGTCAATTCGACGATTCTGCCCAAGTACATGACGGCAATCCGGTCGCTGATGTGCCGAACGACGCCGAGATCATGGGAGATGAATAGATAGGTGAGCTTCAGCTCTTGTTGAAGGGTCACCAGCAGATTGACAATCTGCGCCTGAATGGAGACATCCAGGGCCGACACCGGCTCGTCGGCGACGACCAGTTTCGGCCGCAGGGCGATGGCCCGGGCGACGCCGATCCGCTGGCGCTGGCCTCCTGAGAACTCGTGGGGGTAGCGGTTATAGGCATCGGGTCGAAGCCCGACGATCGCCATCAATTCTCGAACCTTGGCAGACCTTTCCGGACCGGGAAACATGCGGTGAATGGCATAGGCGTCCGTGATGATCTTCCCGACGGTTTTTCTGGGGTTAAGGGAGGAGTAGGGATCCTGGAAAATCATCTGCATGTCTCGGCGGACCCTGCGGAGATTCCGCGTGGTCATCCCATTCAGATCGAGCCCGTCGAAGTGGATCCGACCGCCCGTGGGCTCTTCGAGCCGAAGAATGCACCGGCCCAGGGTGGTCTTCCCGCAACCCGATTCGCCGACCAGTCCCATGGTTTCCCCCCTTCGTACAGACAGATCGACCCCGTTCACGGCATGAACCGCCGACACGACCTTGCCGAAGATGTCGACCTTCACAGGATAGGTCTTTTGGAGGTTCTGAACCG
>JASFIA010000037.1:0-10174 GCA_050122915.1 Desulfobacterales bacterium
GGCATTGCCGTTTGTGGGCATGGCCAGGATACCGATACCGAGCTCTTTGGCCCGGGACACGCCGACGGCCGCCCCCCGTGCCTTGAAGGTGCCCGTCGGGATGATGCCCTCGTCTTTGAGGTAGAGGCGTGGAATGCCCACTTTGGGTCCCAGCCGTTTCATGGGCAGAAGGGGCGTCATGCCTTCGCCCAGGCATATCGCCTGATCCGGAGATCGAACCGGAAGCAGCTCCCGGTAGCGCCACAAATCTGGAGGCCGGGAAATCAGGTCCGACGGTGTGACGGCAGCCGCGGCCCGCTCGAGGTCGTATCTGACCAGCAGCGGCGCGCCGCACCGGCACAACTGGATTGGCTGTTCGCTATCGTAGGTCTCAAGGCACTTCGGGCACTCCAGATGACTGACATACATAGGATCTGCGCTTTCAATAACAGGTTATGGATTGAGCAGGGCGACGGCTTCGACCTCCACCCTGGCGTCCTTCGGCAGACGGGCCACCTCTACGCAGGCGCGGGCCGGGGGATCGCTGTCGAAATAGGTGTCATAGACGGCGTTGATGGCTGGGAAATCGTCCATGTCGGCAATGAAGACGGTGGTCTTGACCACCTGTGCCAAACTGCTTCCGGCGGCCTCGAGGATGGCTTTCACGTTGTCCATGGACTGCCGGGTTTCCGCCGCGATGTCATTGGTGACCAATTCACCGGTGGCCGGATTCAAGGGCAGCTGACCGGAAACGAACACCATGGTGTCGGTTTTCACGGCCTGAGAATACGGCCCGATGGCACCGGGCGCCTTGTCGGTGCTGACGATGGTCCTTTTCACGTTGCACTCCTTGCTTGAGGTTTAGGGTTAACTGCCGGCAGGTGGGCACCGGCTTCCGACCGGGTCGGTCAAAAAACCTCCGCCGCCGCCTCCCGGATGATCTTTCCAATCAGCTCGCAGTCGTCGAGAGAAAAGGTCAACGGAATCCGGAAATCGCACATCACATCGAGGATGGCCTTGGTCTGGGGCAGGGCCGGCATTTCCTCGATATAGGTCCAGCTGTCAAAGGCACTGGTGAATCCGACGGGTTCTGAACCCCCGAACCACTTGATTTCCACCCCCCGTTCGGCGCAAAGTCGAAGAAAATCCTGGATCTGCGTCCGGTTGACGGTGGGAAGGGTGAACTGAATGGAACTGCCCACGTAGTGCTCCTCGGGGGGACGCCGGGGAAGCCGCACCTGAGGTATGGTCGCCAAAAGAGTCTCCAGCACCGCGTATCGACGGTTCCAGCGGCGGGCCTGCGCGTCCAGGCTGATCAGCTGGGGGCGGATCAGTGCGGCGGACAGATTGGTCATCCGAAGGCTGAAATTCGGTATCTGCTTCTTGTAGCGCTCGAACACCTCCATGGGCGGGCGCGCCGCGTGGGTCTCGTAGAGCATGTAGGACCCGGAGTAGAGGATCGCCCGGGCGATCACATCCTCGTCGTCGGTGACCAGGAGCCCCCCTTCGCCGGAGTTCAGGTGCTTATAGGTCTGAGTGCTGTAGCAGCCGACGGTGCCGAAGGTTCCGGTGGCCCGCTCCCCCCATCGGCAGCCCACCGTGTGGGCGCAATCTTCGATCAGGCACACGTCGTTTTGCTTGCAGACCTCCACGACCCGATCCAAATCGGCGATGTGCCCCCGCATGTGGGAGAGCATGAGGAAGCGGGCGCCGCTGGATTCGGCTTTTCGTTCCAAATCGTCCAAATCGACAACCAAATCGGGAGTGATGTCGACCAGTACGACCTTTGCGCCGGCATTGACGATGGCCCCCGGCACCGGGGCCAGGGTGAAGGCATTGCACAGGACCGCATCGCCCGGTGTCACCCCCACGGACTTGAGGGCGACATAGAGGGCACTGCCGCAGGAGCTGAAGGCCGCACAATACTTCGCGCCGACATAATCGGCATACTCCTTTTCCAACAGGGCCACGTCGGAAGTTTCCCCAGCCGCTGTGTTGTAACGGTGTAAGCGCCCACTGCGCATCAATTCCAGGGCCCGAGAAATCCCTTCCTCCGGAATGGGCTCCTGTCGCGTGAATTCCTTGGTGAACACCAGGGGGGTCTTCTGTGCTGGGTTCATATCGCCTCTCGGTTCCGGCGCACAGGGCGCCGACCTGGGTTATCAGTCCCTCTGATGCCGATAGACCTCGAAATCGAACGCCTCGTCGGTAAAATATTTTCTGAGGCGCACGTCCGCCGATCGCGCATGCCCTTCCATCCCCTCCAAGCGCGAAATGCGGGAGGCCACAGCGCCGATCCGTCGGTTGGCCTCCTCGGTCATGCGCTGGTATGTGAGGACCTTGACGAATTTTCCAACATTCAGTCCACCGCTGTACCGGGCCGCTTTTTTGGTGGGCAGGATGTGGTTGGTCCCCGAGGTCTTGTCCCCGTAAGCGACCGTGCAGGCCTCTCCCAGAAACAGGGATCCGTAGTTCTTGAGGGTGTCCAGCCACCAGTCCAGATCGGCTGCCATCACCTGGACATGCTCGGCCGCGTAGTCGTCGTTGACCCGCGCCATCTCTTCCCGGTCGGCGCAAAGCACCACTTCGCCGTAATCTCCCCAGGCCGACCTGGCCACTTCCGGGTCGGGCAATTCGTCAATCAGTTTCGGCATCAGTTCCATGACCGTTTCCGCCAATGGACGGGAATCGGTGACCAGCCACACGGGCGAATCGTAACCGTGTTCAGCCTGACTGACCAGATCCACGGCCACCAGAAGCGGATCGGCCGTGTCATCGGCGATCACGAGAGACTCGGTGGGACCTGCGAAGACATCGATGCCGATTTCACCGAAGAGCATGCGCTTGGCCTCGGCCACATAAGCGTTCCCAGGACCGACGATGATATCCGCCGGTTTCCCCGTAAACAGGCCGTAAGCCATGGATCCGATGGCCTGCACGCCGCCCATGGCCATGATCACATCGGCCCGGGCCAGAGTCAGGGCATAGACCACGGCGGGATTGATGCTCTCTCCCCTCGGGGGAGAACAGGCGACCACAAAGGGAACGCCCGCGGCCCTGGCTGTCGCCACGCTCATGATGGCGGATGCCGCGTGGGCAAACCGTCCCCCCGGAATGTAGCAGCCGGCGCACTGGCAAGGCACCAGTTTCTGCCCGAGGGTGACCCCGGGTGTGATCTCGGTCTCGAATTCCGTCATGCTCTCCCGCTGTTTGACGGCAAACCCGTAGACCTGGTCGTGGGCGAAGGCGATGTCGTCCTTGACCCGCTGAGGAACGGTAGCGATGAGGCGCTCCCGCTCCTCGGGTCCGATAACGACGTCCCGGGTCCATCCGTCGAACCTGGCAGCCAATGCTTTAACAGCCGTCTCGCCGCCGTCCCGAATCGTACTCAGCAGCTCCGCCACCGTGGCTCGAACCTCGGTTTCCTTGCTCTGGGCCGTCCTGGCAGCCTTCTTCAGAAATGTCGCCATCCGCCGTTCTCCTTAGGATGTCCTTCGGGTCCCTCAGGACCGTACCTCTTTTAGATAGTTGTAGACCGTAAACTTCGATACCCCCATGGCTTTGGCCACATGCTCGACGGCCCCCCGGATCATGAAAGCCCCCTGGAATTCGAGACTTTGGACCAGCTTGACCTTTTCCTCTCGGGTCATGGTCGCCGGTTGCTTTCCTAGTTTCCGGATCGACTCCTCCATCAGCGAGGCCATCGTCTCCCCCAAGGATGTCGCAAAGGTCTCATCGCGCGGGTCTTCGTTCGGATCGGCTGTCGTCGTAAACTCATCGAGAACCGACATGGCATTCAAATAGTCGGTAATATCGAAATTGATGCAGAACGCACCGCTCACTTTTCCCCCGTCGTCAAAGAGAAATGTCGTTGAGGACTTGAGGGTCCGGCCTTCGTTTGAAATGGTCCGATAGTTGGGAATGTCTTCAATTCGGCCCTTTCCAGATCGCAACTCCCTGAGGACGAGATCCGTTATGGGGGCTCCCGGCTTTCGGTTGGTAACATCGCCTTCGATGTAGATGAGGGAGTGGGGCAGCAAATCGAAATCGTGAATAGCGACCTCGCAATTGCGCCCGAATGTCTGGACCAGTGTCGATGCGATTCGTTTGAGGTTGTCAAACATCCCTGCCTTGCTCTGGGTCATTACCCCTCCTGGCATGGATCCAAACGGGAATTGGTCACTCTCATGGCTAATGGTGAACTCCACACCGCCTTGACTACCGTAACCGAAAAGAATTTGCAACAAATTTTTTTAAGTTTTCAAATTTTTTTGGGTTCTTTGGGGACACCAACTCTCGGTATCGCCCCTCTGGTGACCCGGTGTGGCTGCGACACAATGGTTCTTTTATCCGCGGCTATCCTCCGTCCGTCCATGGCGACGGACGACCATGGCTCATTCGAGAATGGCTTGAAGATAAGCGTAGAAATCGATCTCGTTGCTGTCCAGTCCGTAGGTGTAGACAAAGCCGGTCGCCAGTTTCGTGGCAACGATGGCCCTGAGATAGTTGTCCGGCACTCTGGATAGAAGGTTGTCCAGCCCGATCAGCTCGGTCAGCGAACCAGGAGAATAGTCCTCCACCACCTTTCGCTTGAGCCGGTCGTTTGAGGGAAGATCGGAATTGAAAATGGCATCTGTGATGTCGTTGATCTTCTGGCTGACCCGATTGCTCAGGAGGGTCAAGGGCACACGCTTTTTCTCCCTTTCCCGCCACAGCACCTCAAATTCCCTGCGTGCGTTTCCTTTGACGGTTTTAACGATCTCCTCCACGTACCGCCGCATGAATTCCGGCACCACCCCCGATTTGACCCTGAAGTGGGAATCGAACTCTTCATCGTTCAGTGCTAAGGAGGCAAAGACCTCGAGGGACGAAGAGGTCACCCCCCCTTTGTTGGCCGATGCATCCTTGATGACGATGATTCCATGCTCCTCGAGTCTAAGTCTGGCCTCTTCGGTGATGAACAGATTCGCTCCCTCGACGATAATCTTGAATCTGGGAACGCCGCCTTCACCCAGAAGAAGCCGCCAGTTATTGATATTGACGGCGGCCGGGCGCCCCCCGCAGGGAACAAAAAGATCGGCCCTGGCCAGGGGGTGCAGGTGAAAGGTGTTTCTGAACTCTTCTCCATTGGGAACGAAAGTGCCGTCGGGAAGGGTGATCCGCTTGTCGTTGATCGACACGAAAAACCCGTCGGCGGAAAGCGCCGAGCGATCGAAGGCATCGGCCATCTTCCGCTCAACGGCCAATTGGAGAAGCGCATCCCGATTCAAGCCGGCGGCATCGTATAAAACCCCGCTGCCGTCGACCACGGCAATGGTCTTGTCTTTGGACACCTTGATCTCGTTGCTGCCCAGGTCGCCGTCAGGCCCTCCCGTCTGTATCTTGGTCACGGCCGCTTCATCGATCCCCAGTTTTTCAAGAACACCCAGGACGTATTCATGGACGCCGGCCGTCGTCATGCCGTAGAGGTCGTGGGGGATGCCCCCGTTTTCGGGGGCCTTCCCCGTCGACAGGGCTTTCCAAAACCGGTAGCCCTGTTTTCTTCCGTAAAACGGCACCCAATCCATCAGTTCGGCGGTTCGCTCGTCCGGGCCGAAAAACAGGATCTCCTCCTTGCCGAGGCGATCGCAGACATCGTCGTGAGGGATGATGACATCGAGGATTCCGTCCGTATAGTCCTTGAAGGCCCGTTCGGCCTCGTCCTGGTTGTTGATCCGGAGCAAAATGATGCCCTTCGATCCGCCTTCCGGTATGTCCTTGTTTTTTTTCTGCTGGGTCAAGGCCAGGTTGTAGTTCTCCATGAAAGCGGTGTCGAGGTTCTGTCGGTATTCGGAATAACTTCTTGATTTGACGATTCGAATCCCGCCCCGGGATATGTCACGGAATCGGATGTGAAACCCCACGAAGGGTCGTCCGACGCAAAAAAACACCCCAAAGGGTCGTTCGGGAAAATCCGTGTCCCCGAGGAAGGAGGGATCCAGCCGGTAGGCGGCACATATCTTGTCCCTTCTAAAAAAATTGGTCTTCAGAATCATCCTATTGAACAGTAAGAAGTACTGAAACACCGTCCGCGAGGTCGATGAGGACACGTTGGTTTCGATCTTGCTCTCGATCTCTTCGATCATCTTTGCTGCAGCGTCGTCGTCGAGTCTTCTCCTCGGGTGAAGGCGGTTGACAAAATCCTGATAGATCAGGGTAACGATCTCGGGATGATCGGAAACGGCCTGAGTAATCGTCGACTCGGTAAAGGTGTCCTTGACCAGTCGCAATTTGATTTTGTCTAAAATCCCCTTGGCTTCCGGCTGATCCTTGAGGACAAGGCGCAGGCTCGAATACTCCTCGGTAAACACGGCAATAAACTGGTTGGCAAATGCGGCTGCGGAAATCGCGTACATGGCCGCCTGAGAGGAAAAGACCCCGGCGGCAAACAGGGCCGTTACCGGATGCTCCGGCAGCATGACGATGGTGTTGAGCTCCCGGGAAAAATCAACGGCAATCTCCTGATCCAGCTTGTCGAAATAAAACGTGTAAATGCTTTTGTCGTCGAGAAAGGCTTCCTTGTATTTGCGGGTCGAAAACAGACCATAGGTCCGCATCTGGCTGGTAAACTTCGCCATGAACCGGCGCGTACCCTGCCCGTGGATGCCAACCATGACGCGGGTTTCATCGGTGTCCGGTTTTTCGGTAATGGCGACATAAGGCGCTTCCCTGTTGTTCATCCAGTTCCAAGCGTCTTCATATCGGGCCAGTGTCTCCGGTTCCCGGTCCTCGCAAAACGAGAGACTGGACGCACGGTCGAAGGTCAGCGCCGTTTTCTTCCCTGAAATCTTCTTGAAGACCGGCCGATTGACGATATAGAGCCTAAGATGGTGATGTCCGGAAGGGTCTTGGGTGCGATAACTCTCCACGCGGAAATCGGGGTAACGGTTTTCGATGCGCTCTTCGATCTCCTGTATCTTCGAGGCTTCAACGATATACAGCGCCCGATCGGGCTCCTCGTTGATCAGTTCGATGCCGACCCCGACCCCCCCGTATTTCGACACCAGTTCGGAAGCACTGGTGGCAATCAGGTGCTTGGCCATCTCCTCGATCGGCGTCGTCTTGAAATAATAGTCGTCGATCCCCAGCCGCACCGTGAACCGCTCGATTTCATCCAGCGCCTTCTCCCGGGTCAAGAATCCGGTGTCTAAAATAGCCTCCTCGAGTTTCACCAGGTCGTCCAGCGACAACACGGATCTGGATTCGATATCCCGCAAACTCTTCATCACCCGCCCCCCCTGTCAATTCCCTGAATGCCGCCGCTTGGAAGTGATCTCCATCGGCAGCAACTTTGAATAGCCGGCGCGGCAGTCATCGAGGTCATCGAAACCGACCGGCCCCCGAAACCATGTTCCCTGCCTTCCCCCGTTGATTTGCATCGTCCCTATCCACATTAGCTGCTTGACGGCACCAATCTGAGGTCCTGCAGCGCAATCTCTTTTTCCTCGTCGGTAGGAACCACCCGTATCCTGACCCGGCTGTGATGTTGAATCTCCCGAATGTCCTGATCCGGAACCGTGTACCGCTCCGTATCGATGCACATCCCCAAGGCGCTTGGACCGTCCCAGACCCGCTCCCGTAGCAGGGGAAAATTTTCCCGATGTCCGCGGCAAAGACAATGGCAGCCAGTCCACCCATGGCGAAGGCATACACGCCGACTGGCTTCTTCACACGATACGCAAAGACCCGGATCCTCCGCTTGACCCATGATCTCCTTGCCCTGCAGTGGCCTC
Source organism: Desulfobacterales bacterium (assembly GCA_050122915.1). Classification (GTDB taxonomy): domain Bacteria; phylum Desulfobacterota; class Desulfobacteria; order Desulfobacterales; family UBA5852; genus CALNZV01. Next base: position 7,752 of record JASFIA010000037.1, read on the forward strand.
GATACCCCTCAGGTCGCTGCTCACGATCCCGTTCAGACCCAAAACCCCGCCCTCGCCGTTCAACAGGGTATCCACCTGCTCCGCCGAAAGCCCCCGCTGGCCGATGGGGTGAACACACGATGGCCGGATCCTTTTCGTCTCATGGAGTGCATAGGGCAAGGCGCAGAGATGGACATCCCCTGGGAGAGCATTGTGAAAAACCGTGTCGAAAACCGCCGACTGGAAGGCCCCAGGGAACAGATCCCTGCAGGCCTCGATGCCCTCCAGACTCGGCGGATTGTGAAGTGGTGCAAGGTGTCGAAGCAGGAACGAATCGTCGATAAGAACAGATCCCGTCAGCCGCTTCCCGCCGCGGACAACGCGATTCCCCACGGCGGAAGTGTCGTTTGCGGAGGAAACGACCCCCGTCTCCGGTTCCCTCGGCAACGTCGATATCGGACCCGGGGCATGGCGGATCGTGCCCGCCGAATCGGATCGGGTGAGGGTAACTGTCACCGATGAACTGCCGGCGTCGATCACCGATGTCATCATGGCGTCGTCCCCCGGTGGTGGGCGGTCGCTTGAGGCCTTCCAACGACATCGCCCCTGAGACATTTTCTTCTACTGCTACGTCCCCCTCGAGTAGGTGCCGGATCTCTTGCCCTGAGATCCGAATTGCGGGGCCTCGGCACCGAAGAAGTCGGTGCCGAGGACTATTGGGGGCAATGGGGGGCGGCTATCGCTCGGCAAACGCATCACCGACCTCAAGGGCTTTGTCCATGATGGCGATACCCTCGTCGATTTCATCTTTGGTGATGATCAAGGGCGGGGCCAGAGCGATCACGTTCACGGGGTTGGCCGCCATGGCCATCATCCCCAGCTCGCCCAGTTTCTTGGCGATCTCCATCTTCGGATCGGTGCCCTTGCGAATCTTGGCGTCGACTCTCGTCAGAGGTTCCTTGGTCTTTTTGTTCTTTACGAGTTCAAGCCCGACAAACAGACCCAGCCCCCTGACGTCCCCGATGCATGGATGCTTGTCTTTGAGTTCCAGGGCCCGCTCCAGCAGGTATTGGCCCATCTGAGCGGAGCGCTCGATCAGATTGTCCGTCTGATAGATGGGTATCAGCGCCAGGGCGGCGGCACAACACAGGGCATGCCCCGCATAGGTGGCCCCGTGACTAAAAAACGTTTCCTTGAACCGGTCGCCGATGGGCTTGCGCACCACCGTCGCCCCCAAAGGCAGATAGCCGCAGGTCATGCCCTTGGCCATTGTCATGATGTCCGGAACCACATTCCAGTGGTCCATGGCAAACCATGCACCCGTGCGGCCGAATCCGGTCATCACCTCGTCGGCGATCATCAGAACGTCCCAGCGGTCGCAGATATCCCTGAGCATCGGGAAGTACTCGGGCGGCGGTACGATGATCCCGTTGGCCCCCGTTACCGGCTCGAAGATGATCCCCCCGACCAGGTCGCTTCCGCCCTCCAGTTCGATCACCTCCTCGATGTGCTTGACGCAGCGCAGCTCACAGCTCGGATAGGTGAGACCGAAAGAGCACCGGTAGCAGTAAGGTTGGGGAACCTTGACCGTTTCAGCGCCTCCTTGAACCTGGGCCCAGTTGCGCGCATCGCCCGCCGACAGGCTCATGGAGGTGGCCGTGCCGCCGTGGTAGGTCCGGTAGCGGGTAACGATTTTTCGCCGACCCGTGTACTGGTGGCAAATCTTGACGGCGGCCTCGTTGGCCTCGGTGCCCCCGAGGGAAATAAACGAGCGCTCCAAATCGCCGGGAGTCACCTCCGCCAGCATCTTGGCCAAAAGGGCACGGGGTTTGTTGGACAGGCTCGGCGCAAAGGACGTCAATTGTTTCGCCTGATTGCAGATTGCCGCCACCACACGCTCGTCCTGGTGACCGATGCTGTGGCTGACGAAACACGAACTGAAGTCGAGCCGCTCACGACCGTCCTCCGTCGTGAAGCGGACCCCCTTGGCAGACACGACCCTCGGCGGCGACTGGGCCGGCTGAAATGACCAGGAATGAAAATTATTCTCCACCTCGTAGCGATCGAGATCTTCTTTGCCCGATGGAATTTGTGTAAGATCGATCATGGTTTATGGCTCCAGCAATCGTTGAAAACCGGTTAATAATCCCGGGAAGGACCTCCGATCCGGATCCCTCCCGGCGTCGATCCCCATGGGGTCGGTGTGCATCCGGCTCGGTCCATTGCCAGGGGGCCCGGCGGGGCCGGTCAGGTTGTCTGCGAAGACATGCCCTTGAGCGGCCCCTGCCCGAACCGGAGGCGAGATCGAGGCAGGATACGTTCCTAAACCCCTTTTTGGGGACGCATGTCGGCCTTGTCGATTCCGGCAATCGGAACCGGCTTTTTCATGGCATCCCGGCGGAACGGTTCGCCCAATTCCTTGTTATTCAATACCTCGATGAACG
>JASFIA010000038.1:0-10157 GCA_050122915.1 Desulfobacterales bacterium
TGCCGTCACAGTGGATGGTCAGCATGGGAGATGCCATTGTCGGGCTTTCAGGCCAGAGGGTTGCGGTTTGGGTGCGGTCGCCGGCGCCGGGGGGGGGGAAACCTGCGCCGTCAACAAGATAACCCCCCTTTCCCCCGGGGTCCAGATCCATTCGCGCTGCGGTAGACTGGGGCGGCCATGAGAGATGGACCCGTCCGGGGGGCGCTCTTCACAGGGGCAACCAGAGGGTTGCCAACAGCCGGACGGCTGGACTACAACGCCATAGCCTTCGGTGGGACAGGCCGGAGCAGGAAACGATGCCCGCTCTCCTGCAAATGCAAGGCGGTAGTCCCGGCGGTGGACACGGGGCCGTAACGGACGCCCTCTGAGCCACCTCGTGGAATTAAAAAGGAGACATCCGAATATGAGACTTGGAATCATAGGTCTTCCCCAGTCGGGAAAACGAACGGTGTTCGAGGCACTGACGGCCACATTGGTGGACCCGGGAGACCGCGGGGACGGGAAAATAGCCACGATACGGGTGCCGGACGCGCGCGTGGACACCCTGAGCACGATGTACAATCCCCGCAAAACCATTTACGCCCAGGTCGAGTACCATCTGCCCGGCACCGGTGCGCCGGACAAGGACAAGCGGGGGAGTGAATCCTCTCTGTGGAACCAGGTCCGGGGGTGCGACGCCCTGATCCACGTGCTGAGGAATTTCGCGGCCTACGGTATGGATCCGCCCGAACCGGCAGCGGATTTTCGACGGCTCGACCAGGAGCTTATATTCAACGATCTCGTTTCCGTCGAAAAGCGCATAGAACGGCTGTCCCTCGACGCCAAGCGCGGGAAAAAAGGAGACCCCGAAGAGATGGCCCTGCTCGAGCGGTGCCTCGAATGCCTCGAAGCCGAACGGCCCGTGAGACACGACCCCGAGCTGGCTCAGGCCCCTCTGTTGAGGGGGTTTGCCTTTTTGTCAGGAAAACCCACACTGGTGCTCATGAATAATGCCGATGATGACGATGATCTACCTGATACGGGGGAGGCCCTGGCCGCCGAGAGCTGCATGGCCCTCAGGGGAAAGCTGGAGCAGGAGCTGTCCCGGATGGAGGAGCAGGAGGCTGCCGAATTTCTGTCCGAGTTCGGCGTGTCGGCGCCCGCGGCCGATCGAGTTATTCGGGTTTCCTACGAGCTCTTGGGCCTGATGAGCTTTTTTACCGTCGGCGAAGATGAGGTGAGGGCCTGGACCCTTCAACGGGGCCTGCCTGCTGTGAAAGCCGCCGGGGTCATCCATTCGGATTTCGAAAAAGGGTTCATCCGTGCCGAGGTGCTGAGCTACGAGGACCTGATGGCGGCGGGAACATACCCAGAGGCCCGAAAGCGGGGCACCGTTAGGCTGGAAGGCAAAACATACGACGTCTGCGACGGCGATATCATCAATTTCCGGTTCAATGTCTGATCCCTCCGGCTGAACGCTGCGGAGGCGCCCCATCGGTGAGGCTGGCTTACGCGATAAAACCCATTTTCTCACCTCAACCGGGCGGCTGCGGCGATTCAGCCACAGACCGCACCGATACGGCTTGTCACCATCATGGAACTGGCATCGGTACACAGTCAATTCATTAACGGGTTGGTCAACGCCAAGAGCCTGGGTCGATACAAAATCCTTAAAAAAATCGGCCAGGGGGGCTCCGGCGTGGTCTACCTTGCCAGGGATTCCTTTATCCAGCGCCTGGTGGCGGTAAAAATTTCCCAATCCGGATCCAAAATATCCCGCAAGCGCATGTTTCTGGAGGCCCAGTCAGCAGGCCGATTGAACCATCCCAACATTCTCGCCATCTACGACACCGGCCTCTACAACAAGTTCTGCTACATCATCATGGAGTACATTGAAGGAGGGACCCTGAAGGCGCTCTGCAAAGCCAGGCAGCAGCTGCCCCCGGCACGATGCGCGGAAATTATTTTCAATGTCTGCAGCGCCATCGACTATGCCCACAAGCAAGGCGTCATTCACCGGGATATCAAGCCTTCCAACATCATGATCGATTCATCCGGAACCCCAAAAATCATGGACTTCGGAATCGCCCAAATGACCGAGCGAACCTCTGAAAAAGGTCTGTGGGGAACGCCGAGCTATATGTCGCCGGAGCAGCTTCGCGAAGAAACCGTGGTGGCCCAGAGCGATATTTTTTCGCTGGGCTGCGTGTTGTACGAGCTTCTGACCGGGGTGCGGGCTTTCGGCGGCGACAACGACTTTTCCGTCATCTACAAGATCACCAGGGAGGAACCCAAGCCGGTGCGCCAGATCCGTCCGGAGATACCGGAGATCTTCGACGGCATTTTACGCAAGGCCATGGCCAAGCGACCCGGTGACCGGTATCAGACAGGCATCGCCTTTGCCTATGATCTGAAGGTTGCCCTGAGGGGCCTTCGCCAGACCCCTCTCGACCGAAAAATCGACGATGTGGTGGATTTGGTTCGCACCGTTCCTTTCTTCAATGAATTCAGCCGGGAACAGATAAAAAGCCTGGGGCTGACCGGCAATGTCATTCGGATGAGGAAGGGAAAAATAATTGTGGAGGAAGGTGATATAGACGATACCTTTTTCATTATCCTCAGCGGTAAGGTGAAGATTCACAAAGACCGGAAAAAAATTGCCGTCGTGGGATCCGGCGAGTGCTTTGGCGAGATGGCGTATATCGCCGGCCAGTCTCGGAGTGCATCTGCAACCGCCTACACCGATTGCATCCTGATGAAGATCAGTGCAACCCTCCTTGACAAAGCCCCTGAATCCATTCAACTACTGTTTTTCAAGAATTTTGCCCGCACCCTTTCCCAGCGTTTGGAGAGAAGCTCCGCTGCCAGGGACGGCTGACAGGCATCAGCGCTTCCGCACCCCCTCTGGAGAACCGATCATGGTGACGTGGTCTGCCGCCGGTTTGAGCGACGTCGGCAAAAAACGCAAAACCAATGAGGACGCCTTCGTATTGGATACCAAGGCGGGACTGTTCGTGGTGGCCGATGGCATGGGCGGCCGGCGGGCGGGTGAGGTGGCCAGCCGCCTGGTCATCGAACACATCGGGAGCGTCCTGAAAAGCCTGGAGAACGCCGATAGTCTCAAGGCGGCCATGACCCCCCTGCCGGGACTGTCCGATGGGGCCAACCGGCTGGTATTCAGCGTGCTGATGGCCAACAAGAAAACCCATGAACACGCCCTCGCCCACCCGGAATGCAAGGGGATGGGCACCACGCTTGCCGCCGTCTACCTGACCCAAGGCAACCTGGTGATCTGCAACGTGGGGGACAGCCCCGTATTTCTTTTCAGAAACGGAACGGCGGAACTTCTCTCCACCCCCCATACGGTGATGGCCGAACAGGCGTCCATTGCCCCGCCGGGGGGGCTCAAGCTGGGCAAACAGTACCTTCATATGATCACACGGGCCATGGGGATCGGCCAGACGGTCGAGCCCGACGTCAAAGAAATCGACCCTCTTCCAGGGGATGTGCTGGTGATCTGCTCCGACGGCTTGAGCGACAAGGCGTTTCCGGAGGAGCTGGCCGCCATTGCTTCGGCGTCTTCCCCGGAGGACGCGTGCCGTCGGATGGTCGCTCTTGCCAATGAGCGGGGAGGCGATGACAACATCACGGTCATCGTCATTGCCGTCGGCTCCGAAGAAGATGCGCCTTCCAATGCCGGCCCCGGCGCACCGGTCAGCAAAACCGACGATCCCCATGTGATCGTCGAGGTCGACACCGAGGACGCCTCCTACCGGACGCTAACCCGAAGCCTTCGTATCGACGGAGTTTTCCTCGCAATCGAAGAGCCTTTCGTCGAGGGGGAGGATCTGATGTTGACCGTCATCGATCCGATGACCGATGAGACCATCATGCTCTCCGGCATCGTCACGGGTCGCACGGTCAAAGGGGTCGATATCGCGTTCTATGACCTGACGTCCTCCCAGTTGGAAGCCCTGAAAGCCCTGGTCAGAAACCTGTAGCCCGCCCATCGCGGGCAGGCCCCTTTATCAATTGAACCCTGTCGAACCGATGGGTATCGTCAGATGCACCTCCCAAGAGCATTCAGCGGCCGACCGATTCGCGGGAGGCCGACGCCGCACCATTCCCCTTTGACACCGCAGGGGAATCCATGGTTGAGAAAGCGGCAATTCCCATCTATACATCGATAAAACACCCGGGAAGACCTGAAGATCCGACACCCATGAAAAAGAAGACCCCCACCCCTTTTCGCCTCCGGCAGCTTCTTTGGCCGACGCTGGCGCTGGTATCGCTCCTGGCGGCAGTGGCCCTGGCCGGGTATCTCTTGCTGGCGACGGCGGCGGAACGCACCCTGTTGCCGGGGTTTTTGAAGGCTGCGGGGATTCAGGAGCATGACGTACCTGTCCGGCGTCTGGGGATCTTCGGCGCCGATCTGGGGACTCTGCGGATCGGGCCGGAGACGGCACCCGGAATCACGGCCGTGTCCCTGTCTGCGACCTTCACCCCGAGCAGCCTGCTGAGACGGCGGATTCCGCGTCTTAGCGTCGAGGGGTTGCGCATTCGGGTCAGGGAGGGCGATGACGGCCGTTTCGAGATACCGGGCATTCCGACCGTCGCGTCAAGCCCGGATAGCGGCGTCACAGGCGGCCCGGAGCCCATACCCGTTCATATTGCCGAAATCGTCATCCGGCAGGGGGAACTCATCGTTCAACGGCAAGACGGCCTTTTCAGGTTTCCCTTCGAAGCCACCATCACCGCGTCGCCGGACATGACGGCCTTCGATGGGGCGGCAACGGTTGCCCTGGCAGACCGATGGGTGGCGGTGAGGGCCCGAGTCGATATGGCCGGCAACAGGATGTCAGCCGACTGGAACGGGCAGGGCATTCCAACGGACAGGCTGGTCGATATGGCGGGGCTGGAAGACCGCTTGTCCCTGTCCGGCGCCTTGCACTCCGAGGGGCGTCTGCAGGCCCGGCTGTCTCCCTTTCAGGCTGAAACGGTGGAGATGACCTTTCGCCAGACCCCGTGTCGACTGATTTGGAACGACGTCCGTCTTGATCTCTCGGGAACGACCCCTGCAGAGGATCTGTCGATAACCGTCACCAGCGACCATCCGATGGAAAAATGGATCATGAAAACCGCTTCCATCCGTGCGGCGGGTCCTGGCTGTGAAGGCCTATTCACCCTCAACGGCACGGTGGTTCGGGATAACGGGGACGGCATCCGTTGGATGGGCCACCTGAGCTCGACGCTCTCGGTCGTCCCCGGCCCGTCGGGCATTCCGCCCGTGACGCTGCCTTTGGAGCTGCAAACGGAGGCGACCCTTTCAACGGATGGCCAGTGGCGGGCATCCCTCGAGCAGACTGGCGAACCCTCGCCGGGCCAGAACCTTTTGCTGGACAGGCGGCGGCCATCGATTCGGCTTGATCCGTCGGCCATTCAGGCGACCGCTGAGGGCCAAGGGGATCGGTTGGAAGCCAGCATTCGATGGCGCCTGCCGACGCTTGCCATCGTTGACGAGGCCGTCAAACTGACCGTCGGAGCCCTTGAGGGAGCCGGAGAATACCATCGGGAGGGCGCCGACGGGAGTGGCCGCATCGACCTTTTGCTGGGATCGGTGACGGCCAGGGCCGGCGGGGCGACCGGACGCCTGAAAACGCTTCGGCTGTCGGGAGACATCTCCACCGGCCCCGATGGCCCGGCACGTTTTTCCGGAGCACTGGCCGCAGCCGGAGGAGCAGCTCAAACCGATGCCCCCCCAGTCAAGGCTACAGGGTTCAGTGCCCGGTTGCCCTTGCTGTGGCCCCCTGGGGAAAAGGGTGACAGTGGCACCTTTTCCCTGGGATCGGTGACATGGAACGGAAAGGCATTGGGAGCCGTTGCCGGACGAATTCGACAGACAGCCGCAGGACTCTCTTTCGAGGCCCGCCACGACAACCGCCTACTGCCCGGTTTGACGGTGGAGGCCAGTGGCGACGCGGGTTTCGCTGACGGCACCCGCACCGCCTTTGGATCGGTTGCCTGGTCGGCCAGCCGCTCCGCGGAAGCCCCCGCGTTGATGCTCTCGGAGCTGATGTCGGAGCCGCCGGCCGTCCCCATCTCTTTCAGCGGGCGCCTGTTCGCCCGGGGAGAAGCGGCATACGATGGCGGACTGAGCGGTTCTCTGACGGCAGGGGTAGAGGGGGGAAGAATTCAGGTGGACGATCAGGGGATGGTCATCGAGGGTATTCAAACCACCCTTCACATTACGGATCTTGCAGAGATCCGCAGTGCCCCGGCCCAGCCGCTCACCTTCGACAGCGTGGCGTCCGGGTCCATCCGGGCCGAAGATGGGCGACTGGCCTACCAGATCGAACCCGGACCCGCCATCCTCATCGAGGGCGCCCGCTTCAGCTGGTGCGGCGGCACGGTCATCGCACCGGCAACCCGGTTTGTTCCGGGGGTTAACCGATACGACCTCAGCGTGTATTGCGACCGCATAAGACTGGATCAGCTTCTCGATCAGCTTGGCCTGGCAACGGCCGAAGGAGGGGGCGCCATCAGCGGCCTCGTGCCTCTGACCCTTTCGGACGGGCGATTGGCGTTCAACAATGCGTTTCTGTACTCCACCCCCGGCGAGGGGGGGGTGATTCGGGTTCAGGGCTCGGAAGTGCTGACGGCGGGCATTCCTCCCGGCACGCCCCAGTACCATCAGATGGAGCTTGCGAGATATGCACTGAAAGACTACGATTACCGGTGGGCCAAGGTCACCATGAACACGGTGGATGACGATCTTCTGGTTCAGCTGCAATTCGATGGGAAGCCCGCCCAGCCGCTGCCGTTTGAGTACAAACCCGAAGCCGGCGGTTTCGTCAAGGCCGGCCCGGACAGCAAAGGATCCATATTTCAGGGAATTCGGCTGGACGTCAATGTGACGCTGCCGCTCAACCGGATGCTGCGATACCGTGAACTTTTCAAGCGGTTTCAATAAATCGTGGAGGTGCAACATGCACAACTGGCAACCCGTTCTGGTCGCTCTGGCTCTGTTGATAATGGCGCCGGCCTGCACCCGCCACCGGGTGGAGGTGGCCCCGGTAGAGGTCAAGCCCATTCACATCACCATCGATGTGAATGTCAAAATCGATCGGGAACTGGACAGCTATCTTGACGACATTTTCGAAGCCGGCGACGATATCCGGCAACAGCAGGGTCCCAGCCAGTAGCCACGGCCTCGGAGACCCATGGAGGATTCGCCATGAATCGCACACCGTACATCCCATTGGTCATCGGGGGGATCGCCCTGGCACTGGCCCTGTTGGTCACGGCAGCGGCATCGGCCGACCCGCTCCAGGACCGAATGAAGGCCCGTCTGCCTCAGATCGTCTCCCTCAAGTCCAAGGGAGTGATCGGGGAAAACCACAAAGGATACTTGGAATTTGTCGGCAACAGTCGGGAAGGTGCGGATATTGTCGAGGGTGAAAATGCCGATCGCCGGCAACTCTACAGCGCCGTTGCCAAAAAAACCGGCGCAAGCGCGGACCAAGTCGGTGCTCGGGCGGCACTGAAGTGGAAGAAAAATCTGGGCAAGGGCGAATTCTTTAAAAACCCCGACGGCACCTGGATGCAGAAATAACCGTTGGGATTTTCCCTCCGGGTTCCCGCTTCGCCGACCCGGTAACCCGGATGACCCCCGGACCGGCCCTTCATCTGGGGACGATTCGAAACGCAGGCCGGGAAACCCTGCCCTGACGGCATCGCGGGCAACGGCCCGGCCGGCTCAGGCGGTACCGGTCATCGAAACGAAAACCGCAGCCGAGGCATTCCGACGGCAGGACCTCGAACCGCTCGCCGGAGGCGACGGCGGACCGGCGGACATGGTCGAGATGGCCGTAGACCTCCTTTTCCGAAATACCGACGGCCTGTGAAAGGGACATCGCGTCGCCGACGGCCTCTCTCAACAATGCGGCAATCTGCTGGCGGATGGTTCCGGACATGAGGGCCGCTGCGGTGACCTCCTTACGTTTCCTATACCCTGCTCTGGGCATTTAACGGGCGGCGGATTAGGGTGACGGTTCCCTCGCCGGAGAAACCTCCTCCTTCAGCATGCAGCATGCCACCGGGTAGGCGGGTCTCCCATCGGCGTCATAGACCAGGTTCCCGGGCTGAATCAGCCGGTTCATTACGCACCCCTCCGGTATGTTCAGATGAAAGAGGTCGCACTCGCTGATGGGGCCGCGCTTGACGAGCCGGTTTTCCCTGAATTCGAACCCGTGAATGGGAAAGTCCTCGCAGAGGGGACAGCGGTAGACGCGACCGTTGGGGAAAATGAAGTAATTCTCGGCCACCAGGCCCGCACACTCGAATACCTCGCCGTCCGACAGATAGACTTTCGGATAGCTGACCGTGATGCCCTGGCGGGCGATGGCCTCGGCTGTGGCGGGCACGGTGGAAAGCCAGGCCTCTTTGGAGACCTGATCCGGACCGCCGGCGGTTTCTTTCCCCCTGGCGGGCTCCCCGCGAAGACCGATCACCTGAATGAAAAAGCGGGATACCCCCAGATCGACCAACAGGGGGCCCATGTTGCTCAGGTCATCGATAGAAGCGGAACTGACGGTAAAGATCACACTGGCCGCGAACCCCCTCTCCACGGCATCGCGTATGCCGGCCGTGCAGGCGGCAAAGCAACCCGCTCCTCTTAGGGAATCGTTTCGTTCCGGCGTCGATCCATCCAGGCTGAAACTGAAAAAGTCGACGTCCCCGGGGGAAAGCCGATCGAGGATGTTATGAAACAGATATCCGTTGGTGTCGATGGTGATGGATCCGTAGCCCATTTCCCTTGCACACCGGACGGCCCGTGGCAAATCCGGGTGAAGGGTCGGCTCGCCGCCAAGAAAAATGACATTGGCTTTTGCCCCCCGTTTGGAAAAGGCCGACAGCCACCGCTCGATGGTGTCGATGGAAAGGGGGGATCTGCCGTGCTGATCGGGATTGATGTAGCAGTGGCGGCAACTGAGGTTGCAGCCGGTGAGGATATGAAAAAAAAGGTTGACCGCATTTTTGGAAAAGGCAACCGTTCGCCGGGCGGTCTTCATGACAGAGTCAGCTCTTCGATCAGCTTTCTGGCTTTCATGAGCTCTTCGCTGGTGAGACGCAGTCGGATGGACATGTATTCGGCAAAAATCCGGTAGAGGAGGACCAGAAGCTCGAGGGCGTCCTCCCGCCCGCCGTCTCCCTTCAGCCGGTCGCCGGCCTGGGTGTTGACGGCCAGGCAGATGGTTTCCCCAACGGCGAAGGCGGAGGCGGAACGGCCTCGGCTGTCGACGATGCGCATCTCGCCGAAAATCTCGCCCAGGCGCTTGATCCGACCCAGCTCGATACCACCCTTGACGATGGTTACCTCGCCTTCCAGCAGAAAATAGAGCCAGGGGTCCGAAGCCCCCTCCTGGATGATCTGTTCCTTGTCTTCGTATTCGCGGATCCGACTCAGCCGGAGCAGTTTGCCGAGGCTCCTGGTTTCAAAGTTTCTCAGGGCCGGAATCGACATGAGCCGCTGAATGTTCTCAATGTTGTCCTTGAGATACCTGGATTCGATCATGTTGGCTCCCGTGATGCGGCGGTAAAGGGTCTTACGTAAACGCTTGACACCATGGGCCTTTTGCCCGTTTCCGGTCGCTACCGGTGGATCCAGCGGTCCGGTTTGTCGCGTTCAGGTCATGGGCGTCAGACCACTTCCATGCACAACTTGGAAAGCGTACCGTCGAAATCGACGGGATAGCAGCCGTCAAAGCAGGCTTTACAGAAATAATCCTCCGGGTTCTTGATGCCGGTAGACTCCAGCAACCCCTCCAGGCTGAGGTAGTGAAGGGAATCGAGGCCCAGATGAGCGGTCAGGGCATCCACCGACATGTTGGCGGCAATAAGCTCCCCCCGGGTGGGGAAATCGATGCCGTAGTGGCAGGGGTGCCGGTGTGGCGGACCCGCCACCCGCATGTGCACCCGCTTGACACCCATCTCCCGCAGGGATTTGACCCGGGTTTTGACCGTTGTCCCACGGATTATTGAATCTTCAATAATAATAATATCTTTACCTTTAAGCAACTCCTTTACCGGATTCAGTTTGATGCGGACGCCGAAATCCCGCATGCTCTGGGTCGGCTGAATAAAGGTCCGGCCGATATAATGGTTTCGGATCATGCCCA
>JASFIA010000039.1:0-10120 GCA_050122915.1 Desulfobacterales bacterium
GCCGACGGCATTGAGGCCCTCTTGCCCCTTACCGAAAAACTGACGGGTATGGGCATTAAGGATATCGTCCTCGATCCGGGGTCCCGGGACGTTCGCCAGTCGCTGGACGACATGGTGGCCATCCGTCGGGCGGCCCTAAAAGATTTAAACCGCGCTGTCGGCTTCCCGACCATTGCCTTCCCCTGCGAAATGGCGTCCAACCTGGATATGGAAACCCTTCTCGCAGCCCAATTCATCGCCAAGTACGGCAGCATCGTCATCTTGTCGGATTTCAAGGGGGAGAGCCTTTTCCCGCTTCTGCTGGAACGCCTCAACATCTTCACCGATCCACAGCGGCCCATGACGGTGACCGAAGGGATTTTCGAAGTCAACAACCCCGACGAAAACTCGCCCGTGCTGGTTACCACCAATTTCGCGCTGACCTACTTCATCGTTTCCGGCGAGATCGAGGCCAGCAAGGTGCCTGCATGGCTGCTGATCAAGGACTCCGAAGGCCTCTCCGTTCTGACTGCATGGGCCGCCGGCAAGTTTGCGGGCGACGATGTGGGAATGTTCATCAAGAAGAGCGGTATCATGGACAAAGTGAAGCACACCGAACTCATTATCCCGGGCTACGCCGCTGCTATCGCCGGCGATGTCGAAGAGGAACTGCCCGGCTGGACGATCACCGTCGGCCCCAGAGAGGCGGCCCATCTGCCGGGTTTTCTGCGATCCCGCTGATGGCTCAAGCCGATGGCAACCGCTGTTAACGCAGTTCCGCTCGCCCCGCCCAAAGCCAGGGGGCGGGGTGCAGTGAAAAGATGGTGAAATGGAGGCTGTATGTTATTGATCGGTGAAAGTTTGAACGTTATATCGACAAAAATCGGCAGGGCCTTCAAGGAGCGCGATCCCGAGCCCATCCGAGAAGAGGCCCTTTTCCAGAGGGAAAAGGGTATGGATTACATCGACATCAACCTGGGTCCGGCCAAAAAAGAAGGCGTCGAACTGATGCCCTGGGTCTGCCAGACTGTTCAGGAGGTCGTGCCGGACGTCCCGCTGGCACTGGACACGTCCAACATAGACGCCATCGAGGCCTCATTGAAGATCCTAAAACCCGTGCCAAGCGGCACGCCCCATATCGTCAACTCCATCATGGTCCGGCCCGAGCGCTACGAGCGGATGGTGCCCATTACGGCGGAGAGCGGGGCGGATTTCATCGCGCTTATGTGGGGCCCGGAAGGCCTGCCCAGAGACGAGAACGAACGGGCGGCCCTTGCCGTAGAGTTGCTTTATTTTGCCAATGAGGCCGGTATCCCCAACGAAAAGATCTGGGTCGATGGGATTGTCACCCCGGTGAACATCCAGCAGCCCCAACTCATTAGTTTGATGGAGTTCCAGAAGATGCTCCAGGATATCGCCCCCGGCGCCAAGAGTACCTGCGGCCTGTCAAACATATCCAACGGCCCCCCCGACCACCTGCGCCCGATTCTCAATCAGACTTACATGGTCATGCTCGAGAAATGCGGCATGGTATCGGTCATTGCCGACCCTCTGGACGATCAACTGATTGCCATCGCAAAGGGACAGCGACAGGACATCGTGGACCTGATCTACGGAATCATGGACGGAAACGACCCCGACATGGGAAGCCTGTCCAAGGAACTTCAGGACTACAAGAAGACCGTCGATGTCATTTTGGGAAAAACCCTCTACTCCGACTCCTGGCTCGAGCTCTGATCAGGCCACGAGTCCGTTGCCTTCGACAGCCCCGTCCATGCCGCGGATGGGGCTTTTTTTTTCGCCTCCTTAGACCGGTCAACCCGTGGGCGAAGGGATGGCGTCACCGTTTGTTTCCGTGCTATCTTGTGTGTTGAGGGATAAAGATCCATGTTGGTCTTCGACATTTCGCACTTATGGTATTGCAGATGCATGAAAACCCGTTGATCAAAGGAGACCCATGGCTCGCATAGACGATTACCTGGAAGCCCGACGAATCGCCGTCGACGTCCTCAACGCCCGCGCCCTTGATGCCATATGCAACCGTTCAGGCTGTGATTCCCCGGACGGTCAGTCTCTGAACGTTCCTTTTTTGGATCGCCGCTATCGGGTTGGATACCCGGATTTCCCGTTCGACGACCGGGATGACCCCGAGAGGGCGGTACCGATTCAAGAACAGGTCCTGATTTTGCATTATCTCATGGGAGCCGGAGCGCCGTCGCCGTCTGGTCAATGGATCGCCTACCGTGAAATCCCCGGTGCGGCTTTCTACTACAGTGCCTTCGTCAAGCGGGCGATTGATCCCCTGAAAAAAGGTTTCGGCGGAAGACCGGAGCGTCTCTCCGCGCTGGCGCCTCGCATCGGCGGCCAGGCGGTCGAGGCTGGCGACGTCGGTTTTGAGTTTTTGCCCCTGCCAAAGGTGCCTCTGCAGATGGTTCTGTATGCCGGCGACGACGAATTCCCTCCCGAGGCCGGCATTCTTTTCGACCGCTCGGTGGATGGCTATCTGTCGCCCGAGGATGCCGCATGGATGGCTGGTATGGTCGTGTATCGGTTGATGGCGCTCGACCGATGACCTCCCCCCCGGACCCTGGAGAATCGGGCTGCGGACCGGATGGCCGGCAGGGTGACCGGGCTGCAGATCCCCTTGAAAAAGAGGCATCCCTCTGGTAACAATCAACCCGTATTGTGGGTAAAAATATATTGTTTTCAGCCGGTTGTCATGTCAGACGCACAGCCGGCCTTCCGCCAGGCACTTCGGAGTTGCCGATGTGAAAGGGTTTCGATGGTTCAGTCCAAAGCCTTAGAGATCAACATTGCCGACTACCATGTCGAAGTCTCCATCGATCCCAAATATCGGGTTCTGCAGGAGGTCCTTTCCAACTACCACGGCCTTCAAGAGGGGCTTTCCACCTTTCTGAAAGAGCTCTCCCATCCCTACAAGAACTGGCAATTCATTGTGAACGAGGCCAGGGGATACACTCTCGACTATTTCCATCTGATAAAGGCGCACCCCGATGCCGAAAAGGCCGTAGGCTTGTACCTCGACATCTACCTTCGGGCGATCGAGTCCACCAGTGTGCCCGAGGTGCGAAGCGATGCGGTGGACAACCTGCTGCTCTTCCTGCTCAAGATCGCCAAAGAAACCGGTGATGACCTCGGCAGGTTCATCGCAGTCCTCGACGGGTGTTTCGCCATCATTCGAAAGTACCCCCAACCGACATTCGAGGTTTTCCTAAAGAGTTATTACCAACTCAATCGTCTGGGCCAGCATTTCCTGGAATGCCTCGGGGAGAGGGTCGGCGCCTTTGAACACTTTCCCCTTCTCTTGATTCGCTACTACAAAGACACCTACCATTACTGGCTATCCGAAGAGGACCCCCACCAATGGTTCGAAAGGGAAGTGGATGACAAGAGCGACCGGGAGATTTCCGCATCCATCCTGGGGGAAATCTCCCATTCGGAATTCAACCGTTGGCAGGATCGTCTGGACGACATTTGCCAGACCGCCGATCTTCGGGCACCAGAGGTGTTGGAGAAACTTCTGGAATTGCCCTCCTTTCATTATATCGTCGATGTTCATCGCCGAATTCCTTCCCAACTCCAATCCGCAGGGGATCGGGTCGGTAAGGGCCATCTTTTCAAGTTGGTTTTTTTATTCTATCAGATGAATATCTCGGGTCTGTCACTGTTTCACGAGGAGGCCCTGAGGGAAATCAACCGCACCCTCAAATGGATTATCGACCATGAAAAACCGTGGAATATCCGAAAGCTGATCGATAAAACCTTCTCGATCCTCAAAGCCCGGGCGGACCACTATCCGACCACCGCCCTCAACTGCATCCTCAATGTGGGCAAGGGGGTCTATCGAACGGATGATATCGACCTCATCAACTTTTTCATCGACCAGATCATCGACCTGGGGTTTCAGGCCCCGATGATCAAAGGAGTCGGCAACGACTGGCAGATCCAGGTCAACCCCGCTCATCTGCAAAATGTCCGCACTTGGCTGGAACTGATTGAGATCAATCCCAAACGCTCCACCCGACTCATCTCCTATCTGATCATTCACCTCTCTCTATGCGGGGTTTTCATCAAAGATACGGACCTGTTCCCGAGGGACATCACCCAGTTTCTCAACAGTGGGATCGGACCGGTCTACAATATCGCCAAACAATTGGCACGCCAGTTTCCCGTCTATTTCAATGACATCGGCGCCGAAGGCAAACTGAGGGATATTTCCACGCAACTCGATGAGATCACCCACCGGAAAGACGTCCTCATCCATTTTCTCCGCAAGCAGTGCCATGTGGAAAGCAGCAACCACATCGTCAGCTTCATGGAAGCGATCCTCGACTACTGGAGAACCCAAACACCCGATCCCCTCAAACCATTCGTGCCGCCCAACATCTACCGGCAGGTGATCGCCTCCGGAGGGGTCACCGACGGTATCCAGTCGGTCATGACCTTTCTGGAAGCTTCGGGGATGACCTTGCCCGGAGAACTGCTCCGTGTTTCGGAGGCCGGTCTGGACGATCTGCTGGCCTCGGTGGACGCCGCAACGCCGACAGACCGAACGCGGGTGTCTCTGGCGGCGATGGTGTACAGACTTCTCAACCAGAAGTACAATCTGGATTTCATCGAAATCGGATCCTATACCTCCCGGTTGAAGGCTGAAGGGTTTCCGGGGCTGGATGCCCTCGAGGTTGCGCTCTCGGAGGAGAACCCCAAGAAGAAGTTGTCCCATCTTCTCGATGTGGACGAAAGCCTCAAGGCAATCATCCTGGACCCCGCGGTTTTCGAAATCCGGGAGGACATCTACAAAAAGCGCCATTTCACCATCGATATCCCTTCGATGTACGGGAGCTACCACGAGCGAAAGTTCGATGCGCTGGGTCTGACATTTCGAATCGAATCCCTGATCAACGTTCTCTTTGAGAAGTTGATCCACGAGTTCGATTTGTCCCTGATAACTCGGGCCACCTTCCATCAGATACACAGTCTTCTCCTGCTGTTCGAAAAAGCACTGAAGCTCGAAGGTATCTCCTCGATTTCCTTCGAACGTCAGATGGAATTGCTATCCCATGCCCTGGAAACCCGTGGGTTTACCTTTACCCAGTATCTCGATGTTTTCAGAGGGTTTGCCAGGGCCGTAAAGAACATCATCAACGACTACATCAATAATGTCCACGAACAGAACCTGAGCCGCATCATCAATCAAACGCCTGCCGAGCAGGTTCAGGCGAAATACTTCTCCAGAAGTCCAGATGAAGAGGGAGAGCGTTTGCAGCATCGCATTCCCGAGATTTTCTTCAGAGACCTCATCTCCAGTTCTATGGGCCTGCAGCAGCTGGACCTGTTTTTGAGCCGCATCCTTAGCACCCTGTTTCACCAGTCGTCACAGCTCCCAAAAAACAGCCTCCATCGTCTGCTCAATTACGATCCCCAGCGAGCCACCACTTCCCTGGTCCGCCCCAATCGAAAGGTGGAAGGGATTATTTTCTTCGGCAACAAAGGGTGGAACCTGATGCGATTGAGGGGTCTTGGGATGCCCGTTCCGCCGGGCTTCATCATCACCACCGAGGCTTTTCGATGCTGGGAAATCATCGAGACCTATCGGTATGCCTCCGACAATTTCAGGGATCAAGTGGCCAGAAATCTCTCCATATTGGAGGCACACACCGGCCGCAAGTTCGGTGACCCATCCAATCCCCTAATGCTGTCGGTGCGAAGCGGCTCCTCCATCTCTCAGCCGGGGATGATGGATACGTTCTTGGACGTGGGAATGAACGAAGCGATTGCCGAGGGTCTGGCCCAGACGACTGAAAACGAGTGGTTTGCCTGGGACAACTACCGGCGGTTTCTCCAATGCTATGGCATGGCTTTTGGACTCCAACGCGATGATTTCGACGCCATTATCGGTGACCATAAATCCCAACTGGGCGTTCCCTACAAGAAGGAGTTTACCGGCGATCAGATGAAGGCGCTGGCGCTGGCCTACAAGGCCCTCGTGCGAGAATCCGGCATCGACGTGCCCGATGATGTCTTCGAACAGCTCTTGGTGACCATCAGCCGTGTGTTTATGTCCTGGGAATCAGACAAAGCCAAGGCCTACCGGAAGATCATGGGCATATCGGACGACTGGGGAACGGCGGTAACGGTGCAACAGATGGTGTTTGGCAACATGTCCGAGGCGTCTGGCTCGGGGGTGATTTTTACCCACAACCCGCGATGGTCAGGAGATACGCTCAGGCTCTGGGGGGATTTCACCATCGGCAATCAGGGGGAGGATGTCGTGGCCGGCCTCGTCAAGACCCTGCCGATTTCGGTGAACCAGCAGGATATCGAGATGCGGGATACCGACATCACCCTCGAAACCCATTTCCCGGAGATCTACGACGCCTTAAAGGCATTTGCGGGTGAGCTGATCGAAAACCTGGGATGGGGGCCCCAAGAGTTGGAGTTTACGTTTGAGAGTGGATCGGCCGACGATCTCTATCTGCTGCAGACCCGGGACATGGCCATTCGCGAGCGCCGGCAGTTTCTGCAGTTTTTCTCCACGGAATTGGCCACCCACTCGCCATTGGGACACGGCATCGGGGTGAGCGGAGGGGCTATGAGCGGCCGGTTGGTTTTCAGCCTCGATGACATCAGCTACTGGCGGGACGAAGAGCCGGATACTTCCCTCATTCTTGCCAGAGGAGATACGGTGCCGGACGATATCCGGGAAATTCATGCCGCCGACGGTCTGTTGACCGCCCGGGGCGGATTGACCTCCCACGCGGCGGTGGTGGTCCACCGGTTGGGTCGGACCGCTGTGGTAGGATGTGGTGAAATGATCTGCAACGAGAAGAAGAAAACGCTCCAATTCGGAAGCGCGGTGCTGGCCGCCGGGGATTTTATCAGTATTGACGGGCAGCAGGGCTCAGTTTATCGCGGCAAAATGTCGATAAACACCCTGTAGCAGACGATGGCTTACAGTCCACCATTCCATGGCGGCGCTTTCCGCCATTCAAATCGGGTTTCCAGGAGAAACGGCCTATGCTGACCAACGGCAACAGTCTCGGCATTAACGGGTTCGGGCGCATCGGTAAACTCACCCTCTGGCACCATGTTGCCAGAAAATTTTTCAAGGAGATCGTCGTGAATATTGGCCGGGAAGCCGGCACCTCGTTGGATGACATTGCCCATTATCTGGAGCGTGACTCCACCTACGGCCGGCTGGCGTGTTATCTCCAGGGCCACCAAGGAGGGGACGTCATTGAGGCGATAGACGAGTCCAGCGGTTCGATCCAGATCGACGGTGTCCGGGTTCGGTTCCTGAGATCCCACCGCAGTCCGGCCGACATCGAATGGCGTGAAAACGGCGTCAGACTAGTGGTCGACACCACCGGTCGGTTTCTTGATCCAACACTGCCCGGGGATCATGGGAGCGGGGCCCTGCGGGGACATCTCGACGCGGGAGCCGAGATCGTGGTCCTTTCGGCGCCATTCAAGATCAAAGACAAAGGCCGCCCCATGCCGGAAGATGCGGTGACGACTGTGATGGGCATCAATGGAAACGATTTTGACCCAAGGCGCCATCGGTTGGTGTCAAACGCGTCCTGCACGACCACCTGTTTGGCCCACATGATGAAGCCCCTTCTCGATCATTTCGGCCCTAAAAAGATTCTTTCCGCGTCTATGGCTACGGTTCACGCCGCCACCGGTTCACAAGCCGTCCTGGATCGACTGCCCAAAGCCGGGGCCGCCGACCTGCGTAAAAACCGCAGCATCATGAACAATATTATTTTGACCACCACCGGCGCCGCTAAGGCGCTTCTCCTGGTCATCCCGGAAATGGAGGAAATCGGATTCATAGCGGAATCCGTCCGGATTCCGACGGCAACCGGATCCCTGATCATTCTGGTCCTGGACCTTCAGGACGACCCCCCTGGGGGGACGATCCGTCGGGACGTCATCAACGACATCTATCGGCAAGCCTCGGATCTCGATCCCAACCGATACCTTCGTTTTTCCCAGAAACAGAATGTCTCCGGGGATATCGTCGGGGTGCCCAAGGCCGCTACCATTATCGAAGGGCATGAAACCCACACCCGGACGGCCGAAATATCCCTCAATCTGGACAAGATCCCCGGCATACCGGAGCGCGTCGCCGCTTCGGTGAAGGATCAGGTGGTGAGAATTCCCATCACCCAGGCGGTCATCTACGGGTGGTATGACAACGAGATGGGCAGTTATGTGAATATGTTGGGGGATCGTACGGTGACCATCGCCGAGATGATGTCCTGACCGCTTGGTTCCGGGGGGGCTATTACTCCTTGGAGCAGACGGCCAACACCGGACATGAAGCCCGGCGCACGATGCGGTCGGTGGTGGATCCGATAAACAAAGAACCGATCAACCCCCGGCCGCGAACCCCCATTACAATCAAGTCCACGTCGTGTTCCTCCCCGTAGCGGATCAACTCGTTTTCGGGTCTGCCTTCCAATAGAGCGATTTCCGATGTGCACCAGAGTCGGGCGTCCTCGGGGATCAGGTTGTCGAGATTGTCCATGAGCATCTGCCGGATGTCGTCCCGAAGCGTCATCTCCAGGGCTTCCCCTGTTTTCATGAGATCCAGGTAGGTTGGCGGTTCGATGACATGGACCAGATGGAGTTCAGCCTGAAATTCCTGGGCAAGGCTGAGGGCATGACGATTTGCCAGCACCGAATCTGGAGAAAAATCGCAGCCCACCAGAATCCGTTGAAACCGGAACTCGCCGTCCAGTGGGAGTCCGATGGGCTCCTGGCCTCTTCTCACCACCAGAAGCGGGCAGGGAAGGATGTGGATCAACCGCTCGGTGACCGATCCGATCAGGACCCGTTTGAGACCACTGTGGCCCCGGGTCGCGGCCAGGGCAACGTCGATGTGCTCCTCTCTGGCGATCTTGGCAATTTCGTCAGCCGGGTTGCCCACGGTGATGGTTGTCCCCCACCGCACATTCTGACCCTCCATGATTTCATCAATGCGCTTCCTGGCATAGGTCTCGCTGCGGTCCAGGTACTCTTTGGGCTCGATATAGGCTTCGCCGTACATGGAGGGCGAAGGGAGGTCCACCACGTGACAAATCGTCAAGCGGGCCTCAAACTCCCTTGCCAATGCTATGCCGTAGACGATCGCCGGATAGGAAGTGTCGGAAAGGTCGGTACTGCACAGAATGTGACGGGGATGCAATCTCATGGAGTGGCTCCTTCGGCTGAAAGGTTCGAAGGGGAGATTCCGTCCAATCCAGGGCGAGGATTATCGATTTGTGGATACCGTCAAGGGGAAATGGAGAGCAGAGGACATCCTTATAATAGAAATCCGCCGTTGTTCTGTCAAACGCCCCTGGGGCATAGGGGAGAGGCGTGAGGTGAACTCAGGGCTGTTTGAGATGACACTGGCCACACATGACGGGGAGGCGCCGGTCGATCCCGGCAGCTTTTTCGTGGCAGCCTTTGCACTGAAGGTGAAAGGCCGATGCCAGAGAAATCGGATTGGCGCGGGGGACGATAGTGTGGCAGTCGGCGCATGGTTGCCCTTCGCCGCCGATATTGGCGCCATAATCGTCGTAATCGTGGTGGCATCGCTGACATTCTGTCAGTTCGCTGTGGCGTTCGTGCTCGAAAACCACCTTTGAACGGCTGTGGGCGGTCCCATCGCCCATGGACAGGGTCATGACTTCTTCCTGAGCCGCTGACGCGGCTGCGAATAGGAGGAGTCCGAGGCCTGCAATGATCGGTAGGGCTGGTTTCATGGCGCGCTGGCTCCATATTCCGGGTCGGTTGGGGTCGCCCATCGGCAATGGCAATGGCACTGGCAGGGGCTATCCGTCCTTTGGCTTGAATCTGTCAGGCAGAATCATCATTTCCACAATCAGTTCCTTGAAAGACAGGACCTTGATATCGAGGTCATATTCTTCCCCAAGATCGTTGACCTGATCGAAACAGTTGTGGCAGGGAGCGATGACGACTTTGGCACCGGTCTCCCGGATCTGCTCCGCTTTTACCTTTCCGTTGGCAATCCGGATCGGCTTGTAGTCGGGCCCCATGGGAAGAATTCCCCCGCCGCCTCCACAGCAGTGGTTGTGTTCCCGGTTCGGGGACATTTCCCGATAGTCTT
>JASFIA010000040.1:0-10112 GCA_050122915.1 Desulfobacterales bacterium
GATGTCGGGGTCTTTGTCGATTCCGCTTCGAGGTGCCGTTCTCCTTTGGCTATTAGCGGCGGTGGTCTTGGTGATCGGCGGTGCCGAGATGGCGACGACGTTTTGGAACGTCGATAGCTAACAAGGACATACCCATTCCCGACGCAGTGTCACCGGTGGGATATCGCTGGGGTATGTGAGCTCAGACTCGCCCCGAGGGACCGGCCGCGATGCACCGCTGCATCGGGGACGCCCTTGACCGACACGACACCTTTGGGGAACTCCCATGACGATCACCCTGAAAACCCCCACACGGTCGAACACCCCGGAACCCATCGGACCCTGCCGTCATGTTGCAATGGCGGGCCACTTGATCACCATCGGGGGCACCGCCGGAGTCGACCCCTGATCGGCGTTAAAGAGCTTCCAAAGCTGGGGGTGTTGATCACCATGAATCTGACCGCCGTTGCCGGGGGACTGATACCAGAGTTCCCGGCCGACCCCGGCCGCCATCCGGAAATCGAGCCATGAGAGAGTGGACGCTGCCCCATACGATCCGATTCAATGGCCGCGAGGTGCGCTTCGACGTCCGAGGGAACGGCCCTCCCGTGGTCCTGGTTCACGGCACGCCCTGGTCTTCCTTTACCCTCCGGCACCTCATCGCCGCGTTGACGACCGATTTTTCGGTCTACTACTATGATATGCTTGGCTACGGTCAGTCGGACAAAACTCCCGGCGATGTGTCCCTCGGTATCCAGAATAAGGTCCTGGGCCGGCTTCTCGATCACTGGCAACTCGAAGGGCCGGCGATCGTCGGACACGACTTTGGTGGCGCGACCCTTCTCAGGGCGCATTTGATTGATGACCGGTATTTCGATAAAATCGTGCTCATCGACCCGGTTGCGGTGTCACCATGGGGATCGTCCTTCTTCCGCCACGTCAAAACCCACGAGGCCGCGTTTGCCGGTGTCCCTGACTATATCCACGACGCCATTGTCCGGGCCTACGTCAATACGGCCGCCTTCAAGCCGATGGAAAAGGAAACCCTTGCTCGAATCGTGGCCCCCTGGACGGGAAGACAGGGCAAGGCCGGGTTCTACCGCCAGATCGCACAGGCCGATTCCCGCTACACGGATGAACTTGAGCCCTTGTTCGGCAGGATAGCCCGACCGGTGATGATTCTGTGGGGCGGCGAGGATACGTGGATACCTGTGGAGCGCGGCCAGGCGCTGCAACGGCTGATCCCGGACGCCATCTTCCGGGTGATCCCGGATGCCGGACACCTGGTGATCGAGGAAAGACCCCAACAACTCCTGAACGAGATGCTTCCGTTTCTCCGGGGCGTGGCCCACCGATAGGCGGTTGGCCGACTCCCGATACCGTTCAGGGGCGTTCTACCGAAGGAGGCGAAAAGGATGGGGGCACCCCCCCCGAGGAACCGGGAGGATCTATCGATGCTGCGAATCTTCGTCGACGCCGATGCGTGTCCGGTCAAACAGGAAGTCTATCGGGTTGCGAGGCGGTATCGTCTTGAGGTCACCCTGGTGGCCAACGCCTGGATGCGGATCCCGGACGACCCGAGGATTGCCCTCGAGGTGGTGGCGGATGGGTTCGACGCGGCCGATGACTGGATCGTCGACCATGCGAGGGTCGACGACATCGTTATTACGGCGGACATTCCCCTGGCCGGCCGCTGCCTGGAAAACGGCGCCCGCGTTATGGGCCCGACCGGAAAGCCGTTTTCGAAAGACACCATCGGTCAGGCCCTGGCGACCCGGGAGCTGATGTCGCACCTCCGGGTGACAGGCGAGATCACGGGAGGGCCTTCGCCTATAGGAAAACGCGACCGATCGCGGTTTCTCCAAAAACTCGACGACATGATTCAATCCATCCGTCGCGAGACCCCGAAAAATGGGACCGAATGACGGCCGAGTCCCCTCGGTGCCGAAAACCGACTGGCGGCAGAGGCCGCATGCCATGGCTTCCGGCGCCTCGGGGGGCCTCCGTCGAATCGTTTTTATTTTTACACGGGTGTGGTAGGGGAGATGGGTCTTCTGCCCACAGAGCGAACCCCTAAGAGAAAATGGAAATGACGACCTCGGAGGTGACCATCCACACCGTTGAGAGCAAGCAGGCCCTCGACGGGTTTATCCGCCTGCCGTGGACCTTGTACCGGAACGATCCCTACTGGGTTCCCCCGCTGATCAAGAGCGTCCGGTTCAAGCTCGACCGGGACAGGCACCCCTTTTTCGACCATGCCCGGATGGCCCTGTTCCTGGCCCGTCGGGGGGAGCGTATTGTCGGGAGAATCGCCGCTGTCGTCGACGACCGTCACAACGACTTTCACCGGGAGAAGACCGGATTTTTCGGGCTGTTCGAGTGTGTCGACGACGATGCGGTTGCCGGGAGGCTCTTCACCGCTGCCGAGGACTGGTGCACCAAGGAGGGAATGGACCGCATCAGAGGCCCCGTGAACCTCAGCATGAACGACGAGTGCGGGCTTCTCATCGAGGGGTTTGATGCCAGTCCGGTCATCATGATGACCTACAATCCCAAATACTACTTGGCTCTTTTTGAAGGGGCCGGTTATGGCAAAGCCAAAGACCTCTATGCCTTTCTCAAGCCCGAGGTGGGGGTTCCCGGACGAATCGCCAAACTCGTCGAGCGGGTCAAGAAAAGGGAACATGTGGTCGTCAGACCGATCCGGATGAAGGAATTCGAGGCGGAGGTGGATCGGATAAAGGACATCTACAACTCGGCCTGGGAGCTCAACTGGGGATTCGTCCCCATGACGGCGAGGGAGATCGAGCTCATGGCCAGGGAACTCAAGCCCATCATCGTCCCTGAACTGGTGCTCTTTGCCGAGGTCAACGGGGAACCTGCCGGGATCAGTATCACGATTCCCGACTACAACCAGGTGTTCAAGCGCCTGAACGGTACCCTCGGACCCGTCAACCTGTTCAAATTTTTATATTATCGCCGAAAGATCACCGGGCTCAGGGGCCTGGTGTTCGGCCTTAAGAAAGAATTCCGCATGACCGGGATCAACACCGTTCTCTACTACGAAAGCGAAATCGCGGGGGCCGCCCTGGGGTATCGCTGGTGCGAGATGTCCTGGAACCTGGAGGACAACGACCTGATCAATCGGTTCAACGAGGCGATCGACGGCAGACTCTACAAAAAATACCGCATCTACGAAAAGACGATTTGAGGGCGGGCATAGGATCACCGGGTCGTGGGATCGTTCCGGGGATCGAGGATATACCGGCCCCGTCCTATGGGCCATTCGCCCCGTTTCCGTTTGGTATTTCCTCGGGGGGCTTTCCCTTGAGCCAGCGCTTTATCTTCCGGTTTTTCCACAGGCTGTGACTCCTCTGGTAAAGCTCCGGGTGGAAGGATTTCCAGCGCTTCTGGCTCCATAGCCACTGCTCGGGGTGGCGTTGAACAACGGTTTCGATCACGTCCGTCATGGCCTGGGTGTAGGTCTGCAGATCGTCTCGCAGATTCCCAGTTCGGCGGATCTCGATAGGTTCCAGGAAGAACAACCTGAAAGACCCGTCGGGCTGCCGGATCGTAAACCCCGGCAGCACTGGGCTCCTGCACCTCAAGGCCAGCATGGCGGCCGCCGGGGTTGCCTTGGTCCGATGACCCATGAAATGAACGGGAACGCCTTGTTGGGTCCGGTTCATGTCCATAAAAATCGCCACGGATCCGCCCTGCCTCAATGTCCGCCGCAATTCCTCGAAAGCGCCTTTCTTGTAGATCACCCGGTTTCCGAAGCGGGTGCGACGGCGGTGAAACCATCGGGTCAGCTGCTTGAACCGAAACGGCTTGGCCACTCCGGTCAGGGGGCGGTTGAAAAAAAGGGGGTAGAAGTGCCAGGCTATCTCCCAGCTGCCGAGGTGGGCCGAAATCATGACTACCCCTCTGCCTTTACCCACTGCCGCGGCAATATGCTCCCTGCCTTCCAAATGAATGCGATTGCGGCACTCCTCCCGGGTCATAAACCCCATCTGAACCATTTCGATCAGCACGATTCCGAAATGGCGGAATACCCTTTTTGAGAAGCTCACAATGTCGGCCTCTGACCACCCTGGATGGATGAGCCTCAGATTTTCTCGGGTGTTGTGCCGAAGATAGGGAACCGTGACGTAAATCGCTTTTCCCAAAAGCGCCCCAAGGGATCGGATCCGCCGGAAGTCCAGGTGGGCGATCCGCGAACGAAGCCCCCCTGCAATGCGCGGGGAGAAGGAGGAGTCGTCGTCAGCCGAACGGGAGGGGGCGGGATGTGGGGAGTCGCTGCTCATCGGTCTCTGCTCCTGAAACGCACTGTCGTCCCTGTAATGATTCGGCGGTTTTTTCCGCCCTTCCCGTCCCGGTATCGGCAACGGGCACGATCTCCATAGCCCCCGATCTTTGAATCGGATCGCCGGTGATGGAAAGGGGTCATTCTCAGCGATATGATTGAAAAATAGGGCAGAGCCCGCCAAGGAGCAAGGGGTTGGTGACCCCGCACGGCCCTGCTGAGGGGTGCCGGTCGTCCGGGTCTGAAATGCGCATTATCGCTTGAACAGCCTCTGGATGGTCTGGTCCTTTAGGCCAAGAAGGGTGTTCTTTGCGGAGCGCTTCATCAGTTTCTGGATGTACATGGAAGAATATTCAGGCTCGATGACCGGTTTGGGATCGAGGGTCCAATCCTCCATGTCGTATCCGATGACCTTCATGTACGGCAGGTATGCCGGCTTGTAGAACTCGACATCCTCTTCCGTGAACCACTGCCGCCAGTCGCCGATGGCTTTCTTACGGACGACCTTGTCTTTCCCGGTACTCGAGGGGATGTTGGCGTCCGCCGCGATGGTAAACCCGAGATACCGGTTGAGATCATCAAAATCCAGGTTTACCAGTTCCTCATACGTGAAGAGATACCAGTCATCTCCCAAGCCGCTGACGAATTCCGTCATCTCATGATAGCGGACGCGCTCCTCCTCGAAGATGTCCCGGCGGTCGACGGGCCATCCATTCTGGCCGGTATAGCGGCAGATTTCACTGAAGGAAATAGAGCTCGGATCCTTTTCTTTTTGCAGGACACGGCTAAGATGAGCCTCGTATTGCTTCTTATGGCCGCGGTGGCCTTTGTGCCAGCGGTATAGCATGCGACTGACGGCGGCATCCCGGGGATCCCTGGCCATCCATATCTTTCGATCATAGGATTCTTTTTTCAGGTGTTCCCGATAAAGATCGAAGTCTTTTCCTTTTCTGGCCTCGTAGGTGTGCTTGTAGACGGCGTTTTCGTAGTCGCCGACGTATTTGCCCGGCATCCCGCCGGAAAAGGCATGGCCATTGGGCAGTCCCCCGGCGACCTTGTAGACCATGGCCGTTGTTCCCGATTTACCCAGGCCCAAAATCAAAATTTTCATCATATCCCTCCCGAGACGATCGACGCCGATTTTCCGTAAACGGCGGGCAACCGATGCCGTTGAATCGGGGCGGCTGTCACAAGCCCGCTTCTCGACCGCTTGTGTTGACGGCTGGTGTCCCGAAACGCCCGAGATGGCGCTTGACGGCACGGCATTTCAGTTGGCTTTGGAATAAACGAACTAAATGGCACTTTTACGCATATTAGGCAACCGTTTTCGCTGCCGTTGGCGATTCTTTTTTAACACTGAAGATCCTTCCTGTTCCCGACCGGCCACGATTCCATCCTCAGGAAAAGACGGTTCTCTCCAGAGGAGTGCCGCCGATCTTGACTGGTTCAATGAAATCGGATAGATAAGCTCCCGCTGATCGCGGCGGTCGTCATTGGTCTCTGTCGGGTGCCGAAGGCGCGGTCGCCGCGGGGAGACCGATCCTTTATGTCAACCAATCCTTCCAAGGAAGGGATGGAAACCAGTGGCCTGCCGCAACCAACGGCCCAAAACCGCCGCCGCCTGCCCGTAGCGCTTGCGTGAGGGCTGGCATCGGCAACGTCCGAATATGAAAACACGCTCCAAGACCCCTCTATTGCTGATTCCTGTGGAGAACCAGGTCAGGGAACTGGATGCCAAGCTGCTTCTTGCCTGCGTTGCCGCCAATCGGGGGCTTTCGTCCATCGTCGGTCCGAAGCGGGAGGTCGAGTTCCGCATCGCCTCCTTTCCGAGAAGCATCTTTCTTTCGAAGTCCCTTCGAATCGGCAATCGAAAGTTTTTTCCGGTGTCCCGGATGCTGGGGCACGAGATCGCGGCCTGGGACGAGGAAGCCTTGGTTCACCTGCCGCCGGAGATCTATTACCCGCGTCGATTGTCGGCGGCCGGCATGCACTACGTCTCCCGATTGTTCGCCTGGGGGGAGGACAATGCGGCATTGTGGCGCCGGTACCCGAACCTCCCTTCCCACACCCCGATTCACGTCACGGGCAACCCCCGCAACGACCTGCTGAGACCCGAGATCCGGGCCTACTACGACAAGGACGTGGATCGGATTCGGAGCGCTTTCGGAAGCTTTATCCTGGTCAATACCAACTTCAACCATGTCAACGCCTTCTATCCGGCCCAGGGCTTGTTTCTGCCGGCCGGGAACGGGGGCGGCAAGGCCGAGTTCGGGCAGGCGGCGAGGGGAATGCCCCGAGACTACGCCGAAGGTCTTAGGGATCACAAGCTGGCGGTGTTCGAGGACTTCAAACGGCTCATCCCCGACCTCGACAGGGCATTTCCGGATGCGACCGTCGTGGTGCGACCTCACCCCACTGAGAACCAGACCGTGTACAAGGACATCGCCGCCCGGTGCCGGCGGGTGACCGTGACCAACGACGGCAATGTGGTGCCGTGGCTGATGGCCGCCCGATGCGTTATTCACAATGGCTGCACGACCGGTGTGGAAGCCCATGTGATGGGCGTACCGGCCATATCCTACCGCGCAAGCGTCAACGATCTCTATGACGATGGCTTCTACCGCCTGCCGAACCGGCTGAGCCGCCAGTGCTTCAGCTTCGACGATCTGCAGGAGGTGCTGGGCGCCATTCTTCAGGGAACGTTTTGCGATGCTCAGGGAAAAACGCAAAAGGCCATTCTCGACCATCATCTGGCCGCGCTGGACGGACCCCTGGCCTGCGAGCGGATCGTCGATCGCCTGGAGGAAATGGCTCGACGATTGACAGCGGCCCCCGAACCCAAAACAACCGACCGCTTTCGGGGGTGGTTCCTGACGACCCGGCGAAGGCTTAGGCAGCGCATGAAGTCCCGGTTGCCGGGTGCGACGAAATCAACCGAATTCGAGCGGCACCGCTATCCCGACATCCCCCTGGAAGACATTGCCGCCCGCCTGGATCGGTTTCAGCGGGTGCTTGGCAATCCCCGTCCGCTGGAGATCCGACCGGTTTTCGGAAACCTCTTCAAGGTCAGTCGCTGACGCGTTCACTTCTCCCATGGAAACGACCGGAGCAATTCCCGATGCCGACCCGCTGGCCGCAGCAGATCCCCTATCAAGCGCCCTTGGCCTCGCCAGCGACAGCCGTCAGGATGAAGCGCTTGTACCTGTCGAGCACATCGCCGTCCCCGCCGCCCCCGTAAACCACATCCTCTATGTAGCGTTTGACATTGTCCTCGCTGTAAGGCCTTGGCGCCACCCCATTTTTTAGGGAAGACATCGCATCTTGAAGCCCGGACTCGTCGTGGATGATCCAGCACGCCTGCAATTCCTCGAAGAGAGTGGTATTGGAGTGCAGGTATTTGAGGTAGAGTGCGGTTTTTCCCCGCATCAGGGCTTCGGTGACCACGCTGGATCCCACCACGAGGACGGCATCGGCCCATTTGCACAATTCTGCGGTCAGAATCGTCGAGGCATCGCAACGCCGGTCGATGGCGGTGAGCGCCTTTCCCCCTGCGGTCCGGGTGTGGGGCTTGACCATTAGCCTGATGCCCTCCATGCCGGAGAGCATTTCCACGGTTTTTGACATCCGATCCACATCGATGTTGCATTGGGGTTTCGAGGGAAAAAACACCACCTTTAGGGCGTCCGAATCCGCCGGTTCTCTCTCTATCCGCTTGGGCAGCAGGGTCCAGTTCTGATTCATCCACTCCTTGCAATAGCGGGCGCTGCCAAGAACCGCGATCTTGTCGGAGGAGACGCCGGATCCGGTCAAGGATTGCTTTCTCAACAGATTCGGGGCGACGACGAAATCGTACCGGTTGAACTTTTGAAGCCGCCTGTCCTCTTTCGACTTGGGTTTGGTGGCCTCGTTCGTGTAAAGGTGAACGCCGTGGGGGAGGGTAAAGGTCGGTATCGAGCGTTGGTTGGCAGCTTTCAGAAAGACGTCGACCACATAGTGGGTCGGCATGATGTGATCGAAGAAAACCGCTCTTGCCTGGGTCTGCTCGAGGATGCCCCTGGCCCATTCGGTGTGGTAATAGAAAAGCCGAAGCAGTTTGAAAATCAGCGTCCCCAAGGCGCCCGGCAAGACCCCCAGCAGATGATGCGGCGTCGACGGCCGGCCGCTCAATGACCGCTCCGCGGCGAAGCAGCGGTGCATCGTACGGCACAGGCCCTGGTAACCCCCCCCGCGATAGCGCCCCGCCACCTGGGTGATGTAACCCACACGGACCCCCAGATCCTTTAGGAAACGGATGCGGTAGTCGCTCCAGATATCGTACCGGGGGTTCATACAGAAGACCGTGACCGGGCAGCCTGCCTTTTTCAGCGTCCATGCGATCGGGGTGATGTGGTCGATATCGTTGAAATGCCTGACGAAAAAAAGATGCATAATTTGTCCGCATACCCGGATGTCCGTCTAATGCCGGTTCGGTCAATCAGCGACGGCCGTGCATCCGGAGATCAGCTCCTCGGCCGTGACGAGCCCACTAAAGGGTGCCCCGGTAGACCTGAGGGTAGATCGGTTCGATCATGATTCGTCTGTCGTCCCCAGCATATCCCCCATCCGATCGCAGACAAAAGCACCTTCATGGGCCGCCAGATGGTCGTCGAAGAGCGCCTTTCGATCGCGGTCGGTCTTAGAACCGGTTTGACCGGAGAGGATGGCCCACAGGCTATCCTCCAACTCATGGTAGCAGAAACACTGACGGTTCAACCCGTGGGGCAGGCGGTAAAGGCCGTCGCCCACCTCCCTGTCGACCACCGCACGGTAACTCACCCCGGGCTACTCCCATGGCATAGGCCTCCACGCTGGTCGCTCATCCATGGTGGATCAGTGCCTTGGCAGCACCCAGCCAGGGGACCACATATCCTTCGCTGGTCACGGTCATCCGCCGGCACAGGGCGGCGATATCCTTGAAGACGGCCTGGTTTTCGATTGGAATGAGAAGAGACGCCTTCGATGCAACCATGGCCGCTTATGAACCTCCGCTCCTGGGTTGTATCCTGTCAGATTAGGGCGGCTTTAGACCCGGCATCGAGGCCCATCATTGCCTGAACCGCCGCCATGGGGAGGGTCTACCGACGAAAAATTTACGAAAACCACTAACATTATCAATAAGATCGTTAAAATGTCAATATTGCCTTGTTATGGGACCCAATGCCTTCAAAATCGAGCGCTGCCGAGGGCATCCCGTCAGCCGACTTGTCGAAACTGCCAAGAGAACGCCGGCAGCAGGATGGATTGACCGTCCACCGCCGCGGCGCCAGCGGCCCGCTTCAACCGGCCTACCTATTTTTCCGTCCGGCTGAAAAGCCACTGACGGTCAAAAGCCTCTCAGGTCCGTTCCGAAGGCACGATCGGCAACCGTCGGATCTTGATCATATGATGTGGGAGGTCGTTCCGAGGGGTGGAAGTCTCCTTGTCATTGCAGGGCAATGATGCTATAGGAACCGAGCCTTTTCCGTTTGATTTTACACTGAGTTCCATCGAATCGTGTCGGAATTCGGGGTCAGCTGGCATTTCCTTTTCGGCAGGGGAAATCGTGCCGATTCGCTTTTGGCGTTCCCCGATCCGGCGAAAGAGGTCAACCCATGGAAATCCATGACATCTCCCTGCCGGTCAGCCCTGACTTGCCGGTCTGGCCGGGGGATCCGAAGATCGTTCTGGAGCGAATCAGGGCCATATCCGCAGGCGATGCCAGCAACGACTCACGGATCGACTGCAGCGTGCATTCGGGAACCCACGTGGATGCGCCCGCCCACTTCATCGACGGGGGGGCGTCGGTCGA
>JASFIA010000041.1:0-10066 GCA_050122915.1 Desulfobacterales bacterium
TTCGACGTGCCCTATCCGCTTCCCGACGAAATGAAGGTCGACGACAGCGGCAACGAGCTCGATGCCGAAAAACTCCACGAGGCCTATCTCGCCTACAACGAGGGCAGAAAAGATATTCTTACCCTCGATGCCGGAGGAGAGAAATTTGGTGCCGTGGTACTGGCGGCCGGGTGGCAGCCCTACGAGCCCAAGACGGACGAGTTCGCCCACCTCGGGTATGGGGAACTGGCCGACGTCGTCACGAATGAGCAGTTCGAAAAGATCGCCGCTGCCGGCCCCATCACCCGCCCATCCGACGGCAAGAACGCCAGCGCCGTCGTCTTTATCCAAAGCCCAGGGCAGGGGGACGACGCCGACTTCGACTACGCCGGTTCGGTCACGAGTCTGGTTGCACTCAAGCAGGCCACCTACGTGCGGGAGGATTACCCCAACGACGGTAAGGCCTATGTGTTCTGCCAGCACATGAGGACGCCCGGCCTGCAGGAGAACTTTTACAAATCCATCCAACAGGATCCGGGAATCTTCCTCACCAAGGGCGAAGTGGTCAGCGTATCCAAGAACGGCGACGGCCTCATTGTCGAGGCCGACAACACCCTCCTTGGTGAAAAGGTTCAGGTCAAAGCGGACATGGTGGTCCTCGGCACCGGCATGGTTCCGGCCACCAAAAGCGATCCGGTCATCAATCTGGCCTATCGCCAGGGACCAGCCTTCAGAGATATCGGCCTCTTCGACGGGTACTCGGACTCCAACTTCATCTGCTTCCCCTATGAGACCCAACGGACCGGCATTTACGCGGCCGGGGCCGTCCGGCGCAGCATGACGGTCGAGGAATCCATCGAGGACGCCTCCGGGGCCGCGCTGAAAGCCATTCAGTGCATGGAATCCACCAACCGCGGTGTGTCCGTTCATCCGCGCTACGGGGACAAAACCTATCCGGATTTTTTCTTCCAGCGCTGCACCCAGTGCAAACGGTGTACGGAGGAATGCCCATTCGGGGCCCTGGACGACGATGAAAAAGGAACGCCCAAACCCAATCCGACCCGCTGCCGGCGCTGCGGCACCTGCATGGGAGCCTGTCCCGAGCGGATCATCGGTTTCGCCGACTACAATATCGACAGCATCGGCTCCATGGTAAAGGCCGTCAAGGTGCCTTCCGAAGACGACTATTCCGAGCCGCCCTTCAGGATACTCGGCTTGGTCTGCGAAAACGACGCCCTGCCGGCTCTCGATATCGTTGGCCTGAACAACCTGTCTTACTCCGCTGACGTTCGTCTCATACCGGTCCGCTGTCTGGGCTCCGTCAACGTCATCTGGATCAAGGACGCTCTTTCCCAGGGCATGGACGGTGTTTTCCTTCTCGGATGCAAGCACGGCGACGACTACCAGTGCCACTTTGTCAAGGGTAGCGAACTGGCCAGCGTCCGTATGAAAAAAATTGGCGATGCCCTTGCCAGTCTCGCCCTCGAAGAGGAACGAGTCGCCCAGTTCGAAGTGGCCATCGACGATTACGACAAGGTTCCCAAAATCATCAACGATTTCGTGGAATCCATCGAGGAACTGGGACCCAACCCATTCAAGGGTTTTTAAAGAGCCCCGTCGCCGGTAGTCGATGGCGGCGTTGCACCGTCGTCGGCTGCCGTTTACTGCTTTTCAAGCGTTTCTGCCCATCAGATCGATCGAGGAGGATATTATGGCGGAATCCATCATGCTTGATCCCGATGTCGGATTCATCAAGGAGTTATCCGGATTAGGCGGTCAGGATCTAAAAAAATGCTACCAGTGCGCTACCTGTTCGGTGGTCTGCCCCATCGCCCCGGACCAGCGCCCGTTTCCCAGAAAAGAGATGATCACCGCATCCTGGGGTCTTAAGGACAAGCTGGTGGCCAGCCAGGACATCTGGCTTTGTCACAACTGCGGCGACTGCACCACCAAGTGCCCCAGAGGGGCAAAGCCCGGAGACGTTCTAGGCGCCATCAGAGCCTATGCCATTTCAGAATATGCAGCCCCCAAAGCCCTTGCAAAGGCCGTCAACGACAAGAGCAAGCTTCCCATGCTGTTGGCCATCCCCGCCATCTGGTTCGCTCTTCTGGCCTTCGTCAACAAAGTGGCCGGTCCGGGTCTTGCCGCCAGTTTAGGTGATTTATGGACCCACGGTGTCCCACTGGACAAGCTGGCCCATACCAACTTCATTTCCACCTGGTTTATTGACATGACCTTCATTCCTCTGGCCATCTGGGTGGTGGTGAGTTTCTTCATGGGGTTAAAGCGGTTTATCGGGGACATGCACCAGAATGCCATCCTGGAGGGCAAAACGAAAGTCAACACCATCGATCCCGCCGGGTTCGTCCAGTCCCTTATTCGCATCGTTCCCACCATCTTCAGGCACGACAAATTCAAGGAGTGCACCGTCAATACAGAGAGAGCCACCGCCCACATGCTGGTGCTCTTCTCCTTTATCGGGCTTTTCATCGTCACCTCCTTCGCTGCGGCCTTCATCTACCTGTTCCACATGCCAGGGCCCATTTCTCAGCTGAATCCCGTGAAATGGCTTGCCAACATAAGCGCCATCGCCCTTTGCGTCGGCTCCATTCTCTTGTTGAAAAGCCGAATGGCCAAAACCGATCAACTCAGCAGTTTCAAGGACTGGGCCCTGATCGGTTTGGTGGTGGCATTGGGGTTCACAGGCATTTTGACTGAAATGACCCGCTTGGCCGGCTGGAAGGCAGCCTCCTTCGGCATGTACTACATCCACCTGATCGCGGTTTTCTACCTGTTTGCCTATCTGCCCTTTTCCAAATTGGCCCATCTGGTATACCGGACCGTGGCCATGGCCTACGCCGACTACTCCGGACGGGGGTTCACCTCCTAAAGCCATGGGGTTTCCGAATCGGGCATGACCAGAAAGAGGGGGCCGGTGACGGCCCCCTCTTTCTGTTGATTCGCTCGGCGCATATAAGAAGGGCCGTCGGGGTGACCCCCGGCGGCCCTTCTTATTCTTAAAGTCACACGAATTCAGAACGGTTCAGCGGTTGGAGATCAATCGCCGGTAGCCGCCTTATGGGTCTTGATCTCGACCTTTTCGGTAAGGCTTTCGTAGTATTCACGAAGAATGGCAACGACCTCGTCGCGGCCGAAGTGATCCGGCAGTTCCCCTCCCTCGGAGAGCATCTTGCGCAGCATGGTTCCGGAGAGCAGAACCCGATCATCCTTGGCATGGGGGCAGGTTCGCAGGGAAGCCATACCGTCGCACTTGTAGCAGTAGAAGGTCCAGTCGATTTTAAGTGGGGTGCATGCCAGGGCCTTGCCGGGTTCGGAAGGGGTGGGGATCTTGTCGAAAATGGTCTGGGCTTCGAACATGCCGTAGAAATCCCCCACACCGGCGTGGTCGCGGCCGATAATCATCTTGGAGCATCCGTAGTTCTGGCGGAAGACGGCATGAAGCAGTCCCTCGCGCGGGCCGGCATAGCGCATGTCGAGAGGATATCCGCCCTGAACCACATTCTCTTCCACAAAGTAGTTTTTCACCAGAGCGTCGATACATTTCACACGAACCCTGGCAGGGATGTCCCCCGGCTTCAGATTGCCGACCAGTGAATGGATATAGACGCCGTCACAGACCTCCACGGCAATCTTGCACAGGTATTCGTGGGAGCGGTGCATGGGGTTTCGCAGCTGAAGCGCTGCGACCTCGGACCATCCACGATCTTCAAATATTTTTCTGGATTCTGCGGGACGGTGATAGACACCGGCGTACCTGGTGGGATAGTCGCCCTCGCTTAAAACTTTCACCGGGCCGGCCAGGTTGACCGGTTTTTGCTGCATGACCATTTGAACGCCGGGGTGGTCCTCTTCAGCGATTTTCCAGAACTCTTCGACAGTGGGAGTGCCCTCGCCCATGTAGACTTTTTCGCATTCCCATTTCTTTTCGGCGTCGCTCTGCTCCCATTTTTCAGTGACCTTCATGGTGGCCATGATTTCATCGCCCTCGGGATCGTAAAGAGCGATTTCATCGCCGTTGTTGATGCCTGCCGCGTCCTCGCCGGACACATCCAAATTCACCGGCACCGGCCAAAAAACGCCATCGGCGGTCAGGAAATTTTCACAAACCCCTTTCCAGTCGGCCTTGGTCATAAAACCGGTCAGCGGACTGAAGCCACCGTTGCCGATCATGATCAGGTCGCCCTTGACGCGAGGGGAAATCGCGACTTTTTTAAGACCTTCGGCCTTTTTCTTTTCGGCTTCCAGCTCAGCGCCTTCCAGCAGGCATACGGTCAAGCCTTTTCCGCCATGAGGTTCGATTAATTTTGCCATTTGCTCTCCTCTCCTCTCCTTTTGTGATGTTTTTCTGAATCGCTGACGCGACGCGATAATACCATCTTAATATCCAAAGCGCATTGATTAGTCGGGATCGCAATAATTGTCAAGAACTATCAGGGTTTTCGAGCGCTGTCGGGGCAAGGACCGGCTCCCTTGAGGACCCAATTGATTCTCCGGGCGATCGGCATCACCGGCGTCGTGCGTCCGGGGTGGTGACGGATGTAAATCGGCGATCGCCAATGCTGTTTGAGATACCGGCCACACGGGTCGTTCAGGATGTAATGGCGCCGGCGGCAAGCGCCCTCCGGCGGGACTCTCCTGTGTCATCGAACAAGCGCAGGGACGGGGCCGTTCAAAACGGTAATTAGTACGGGACCCGTGGGCGAGACCTCAGTTCTCTCGGTAAACGGAGGGGATTGGGGACCGATCATTCGCGGCCAGGGGGAGATCTGCGAACTGAGTGCAACGAATAGACCCGCCTCCTCGGGAAGCGGGCCTTCAATAGCTGATGGCGGAGAGAGAGGGATTCGAACCCTCGGTGAGGTATAACCCCCACACTCGCTTAGCAGGCGAGCACCTTCAGCCAGCTCGGTCATCTCTCCGGATTGTCAGGATGGCGGAGGGAGTAGGATTCGAACCCACGGAGGTGTTACCCTCAACGGTTTTCAAGACCGCCGCTTTCGACCGCTCAGCCATCCCTCCGTCTGCCAAGCCAGGTAATTAATCATCGATTCCCTGGAATGTCAATGACTTTATACCTTATTCCAAAGACCCCTGGAACCCTCTTGCCCGGGACGGCTGTCCCTTCAGGCAAATAGGCCCTGGTAAGGTGTCGATCGGTTGTTGACATGAAGGCGGTTATGTGGTTTTTGACCTGATTACTCTAAATCCGAAGCGGATTGTCAGAACCGTCCAATAAGGAGCAGCCACGATGAAACAAAAATTCACGATTTCCCGCAGTGAAGATACCGGACATATCTCAATTCGAGAATATGGTGAACTCGACAAAGAAATGCTTTCTCTTCTTTGTGAAGAAACCTTTGATGCCAATGGGGTTGAAAAGGCCATCGGCAATGGACCGGATGCCGTTGTCGAACTCATCCGCACGCGCAACCTCTTTCCCCCAAGGCGATACTCCCGCAGAATCGCCCAGGCCATCGAAGCCCTTGTCGGAACGTCAGACAATGAGTCCATAGAGCTGTTTTTCGACGACCTGGAACTGCTGAGCCGGGAACAGCGCCCCAAAGCTCTGGTGGAGGAAATCGAGGAAGATACCGATGAAATAGACGACCTGTTGGAAGACAACTTCGAAGACGACTACAGCGAAGATGAAACCCCCATCAAAGCGCTCAATTCGTCCATCAAAGTGGCCGACGACGATTCTCCTGACGCCGAGGATGACATTTAATTACAACCGTTTCCGCCCGAATCGCCATCCCGAGGGGGCTTCCCCGCCCCCACCCACCAGTAACGATATGCCCGTGCCCATTCGAGATGATAAGCGCTCTGCCCCTTCTCTCACGCGCCCATTCCGCAACGGTATTGGCCGGTTGTTTGTAGGGAAATTCCTTACACAACTTTGGAAAACCTTTTACAAATTGCCTATTGACTTGACCCGGTCAATTTTTTAAAAGATTGAACGAAATTTATTTTATTTTAGAATTTTTAGTACTGGACACGCTGCACCATGGAAGGAATGAGGGGGAATTAAAGGAGTCATTGCCGATGCCGGCGATTTCTCTTTGGCATTCATCATTGTGTTAACCGCGTGAAGGAGGTCTGATGGAGAAGGAAAAGGCGTTTTACGAAAGACTTGAAGCGAAGGGAGTCTCGAGGCGCGACTTCATGAAGTACTGCACGTACTTGACAGCGACAATGGGATTGTCCTCGTCCTTCGTACCGAAGGTGGCGGAAGTCTTTGCAGCACCGGCCCAGAGGCCCCCGGTCATCTGGCTGCATTTCGGCGAGTGCACGGGCTGTTCAGAAGCAACGCTGCGCAGCATGTACCCCTGGATCGACGAGCTGGTCCTCGAGGTGCTCTCCATGGAATACCACGAGACCATCATGGCCGCAGCAGGGCATCAGGCCGAAGAACAGCTGGAAAACGCCGTCAAGGCTCATGCCGGAAAGTTTATCTGCGTTGTGGAAGGCGCCATTGCCACGAATTACAACGGTGGCTACGGAAAAATAGCCGGAAAATCCTTTCTTGATATCGCCAAGGAGGTGATTCCCAAAGCCGCCGGGACCATCTGCATCGGCTCCTGCTCGGCCTACGGCAACATCCCCGCCGCCGCGCCGAATCCCGGGGGATATATGGGGGTCAAGGAAGCCATCGGCGTGCCCACCATCAATATCGCCGGCTGCCCGCCGAACCCCGTCAATTTTGTAGGCACGGTGGTCAACTACCTCTTGCTCGGGAAACTGCCGGCGGTCGACGAGCTCGGTCGCCCCCTCTTTGCTTTTGGGAAAACCATCCACGATCAGTGCCCGAGGCGGGGCCATTTCGAAAACGACGAATTCGTTGAGGTGTTCGGCTCCGAAGAGGCCGCCATGGGTTATTGCCTTTACAAAGTCGGATGCCGGGGGCCGGAGACCTACAACAACTGCCCGACAGCCAAATTCAATGACGGCACCAGTTGGCCCGTGGAAGCAGGCGCCCCGTGTATCGGATGCAGCGAACCGGGCTTCTGGGACACCATGACGCCTTTCTACGAGGAACTGTAGCCGGCGCAGGCGGATGCAGACGTTGAACGAATCCCTTATCAAATAGGAGAGGAAGACATATGGGTAAGAGAATTATGGTTGACCCGATCACTAGAATCGAGGGTCACCTCCGAATCGAAGTGGAAATCGAAGGCGGCAAAGTGGTTAATGCCTGGAGTTCCGGGCAGATGTTCCGGGGCATCGAGATGATCCTCCAGGGCCGTGATCCCAGGGATGCCCATCATTTTGTGGGGCGCTCCTGCGGGGTTTGAACCTACATTCATTCTCTGTCCTCGGTGAGGGCAGTCGAAAATGCCGTCGGCGTCAAGATCCCCGAGAATGCACGTATCCTGAGAAATTTGATGCACGGTGCTCAGTTCCAGCACGACCACATCGTTCACTTCTACCATCTTCATGCCCTCGATTGGGTGGACATCGTCAGCGCACTTAGCGCCGATCCAAAAAAGACCGCCGCCCTGGCCGACAACGTCAGCAACGCCCCCTGGGGAGGCGCGGCCTATTTCAAGAGTGTCCAGGATCGGCTTAAAAAATTCGTCGACAGCGGCCAACTGGGCCCCTTTTCCAACGCCTACTGGGGCCATTC
The DNA here is from genome assembly GCA_050122915.1 of Desulfobacterales bacterium. Taxonomy (GTDB): domain Bacteria; phylum Desulfobacterota; class Desulfobacteria; order Desulfobacterales; family UBA5852; genus CALNZV01. Next base: position 7,625 of record JASFIA010000041.1, read on the forward strand.
TGCCTACAAGCTGCCGCCCGAAGCCAACCTGATGGCGGCTTCCCACTACATCGAAGCCCTGCGGCTTCAGGCCAAGGCCGCCCGCATGCACGCCATCTTCGGCGGGAAAAACCCCCATCCCCAGTCACTGGTGGTCGGCGGCATGACCTGCGTGAAAGATCTCACCGCCGATCGGATCGCCGAATTTCTCTATATCACCAAGGAAACCCAGCAGTTCATCAAAAACGTCTACATTCCCGATCTGCTGGCCGTCGCCTCCTTCTACAAGGACTGGGGCGGTATCGGCGGCACCAGCAACTTCCTGGCTTACGGTGAGTTCCCCGAAACCGACGAGGAGCCCGACAGCCTCTACATGCCCAGAGGTCTGATCACCGACCGAGGCGTCAACAACGTCAAGGCCGCTCAGCAGGACAAGGTCACCGAGGACGTGACCCGTGCCTGGTATGAGCCCGGAGACGCCAAGCATCCATGGCAGGGGGAAACCAAACCCATCAAGAAAGATCCGAAATACCGTTCGACGGACGGCCAGTACACCTGGTTGAAGGCGCCCCGCTACGAAAACCTGTCCTGTGAAGTCGGGCCACTTGCCCGGGTGCTGGTAGCCTATGGCAAGGGTCATGAGGATATCGTTCCTCTGGTCAACAGCACCTTGCAGCAGTTGGACGTACCCGTCACCGCTCTCTTCTCCACCCTTGGACGTACGGCGGCGAGAGGCCTCGAGACGCTGGCTGTCGGCGCGCGAATCGAGAAATGGGTCGGGGAACTGGTGGAGAACATCAAAAACGGGGATACCGCCGTCTACGAGTCCTGGGAGATGCCGGACTCGGCCGAAGGCTACGCCTGGAACGACGTTCCTCGAGGCTCACTGGGCCACTGGATCCGCATCGAGGGCGGAAAGATCGGCAACTATCAGTACGTCGTTCCCTCCACATGGAATTTAGGACCCCGGGATGGCAGCGGCACTTTAGGACCCGTCGAAGAGGCGTTGATCGGCACCCCCATCGCCGATCCGAAGAAACCCCTCGAAATCCTTCGCACCGTCCATTCCTTCGATCCGTGCATCGCTTGTGCAGTGCATGTGATCGATCCGAACTCAAACGAAGTATACAAGATAAAGGCACTATAGACGAAAGCCAGCCGCCGGCCCGCAGGGGCCGGCGGTCGCATCCCCCCTCGGCCGTCCTCGAAGTTTCGATCCTCCGCATCCTACCCGCCCGTTCATTGTGCAGGTCGAATGTCCGGTATCCGACGGATCACGCCGATAGTCCCTTGAAGCCGGGCGGGGTCGTGTCTATGGTTTCCTGGTGGACATGAAGGGGGAATCGAGGAGCGATGCAAAACCAGACCCAGTCATTACCGAGGATTACCGTCCTCGGGATCGGCAATATTCTCCTGACCGACGAAGGATTCGGCGTTCGGGTCATCGAAAAGCTGCATGAGCGGTATGCGTTCCCCGACAATGTGTCGGTTCTTGACGGAGGCGTTCTGGGGATTCACCTGTTGGGTGTCATGTCTGAATCAGACCATCTGATCGTGGTCGATGCCGTCAAGAACAAGCAACCCCCTGGCACCCTCTACCGACTGGAGCAGGATGAGCTGCCATGCCGGATTTTGATGAAAAACTCCCTTCATCAGACCGACTTCCTTGAAACCCTCACCCTGTGCGAAGCCCTTGACCATGTGCCGAAGACCCTGGTATTGGGGGCCGAGCCCGAGGACATCACCACCCACAGTGTGGAGATGACTCCCGTTCTGGCCGCCAGGGTCGACGAGATGGTCGACCGTGTGCTGGCGGAGTTGGAACGCCTCGGGGTAACCTATGAAAAAAGGACCGGTTGAATGTGTTTGGCCATACCCTCTAAGATTGTCGACATTGAAGACGAAATGGCCACCATCGACGTGGCTGGCGTAAAGCGGCAGGCAAGCCTGCTTCTGATCGAATCGCCAAAAGTCGGTGACTGGGTCATCGTTCATGCCGGATTTGCCATCAAGCGGATCGAAGAATCGGTTGCCAAAGAATCCCTTGAATACCTGAGAGAGGCCGCCTCTCTTCTCGACGACGAACCGGGGCCCGCGGCATCCGATTAAACGCCGTCCCGCTTAACGCCCACGGACAAGGGCGTCAACTGACAATGCAGTGATATAGCTTACATGCTCCGAAGCGAAGCGGCCAGAAAGATCCAGGTTCAAGGCATCGTTCAGGGGGTAGGATTCCGCCCGTTCGTCTATCAGCTTGCCAAACGCTGCCACCTCAAGGGTAGCGTGGCCAACACCGGCAATGGGGTCCAGATTCATGTGGAAGGTCAACCGACCCAGCTGGAGACCTTCGTCAGAGCGATTTCAAACGAATCGCCCCCTCTTTCAAAGATCACCCATATCGACGTCCAGGATGCTCCATTCGCCCACTGCCCGTCCTTTGACATCGTCCACAGCCGCGCCGCC
>JASFIA010000042.1:0-9972 GCA_050122915.1 Desulfobacterales bacterium
GAGCACAAGACCCGCTGATGGGCCCGTCCGTCTCTGCCGTTTTTCCGGCGGCTGCCGCCTTTGGCTTTCTGGCCGCCCTGACGGGAGTTCCCTCCCGCAGGTGGCGTTGGTCTTCTTATCATCATGTCACCGTCAATGGAGTCACTGGTTGCCTTCGAAATGGATTGTGTGGGGTCCATTCATCGCCGATATACGGACATCATCATCTAAGGGGCCACCGATACCTGACAAAAATGGGTTAGGAATTTATTATCCCTGCGGAAAGGGAATATTCTTCAGGGAATGCGAAATACCCGCCGTTGGTGGTGGATGAGGATCACGGAGAGGGGCAGTCGAACAGTGGGAGCGGGAAAATGATCATTAAAAAGTACACTATCGCGGCGCACAGGGATTTGTCAATATAGCCGGGGCCAACCTGTCGAGCCCCGATGGGAGAGGCTTGAAGCGTCCGGTGGGGAAAATCAGAGAACATAGGGCACTTTCAGGTTGAAGCCTTTGCAGATGACAAAAGTCTCGAGGGATTGAACCCCTTCTATTTTGGGCACCTCCCGGGTGTAGAATTCCTCCAAGTTGTAGGAATCGTTGAACAGCACCGTCAGAATCAAATCGTACCGCCCGGTCACGGCACAGGCCGAGACGACCCCTTTGAGCCGACTGAATTCATCGCCTTTGGTGAACATGTCGGTTGTCTTGAGTTTAACCCCAATTATTACCAGTTGGTGGCCGGGAATACACTCCGGATCCACTACCCCGGTAATGGCCATCACCTTTTTCTGCAGAAGCCGATGGACCCGTGATCGGATGGTGTTCTCGGCCAGTTGCATCCGATCCGCCATCTTCTTGAAGGATTCACGGCCGTTTCTCAACATCTTGAAGATGGATATGGCTGTATCGTCGATCTTCGGCGTCCCTTTCCGACGGCGCCGGTCTTCCGGCTGAATCTCGTCTCCGGGATCGGGACTCGAATGCGTCTCAAAAGAAATCATCGATCAGTTCCAATAGTTGATCGGGTGCCTCCGCCGGAATCGAATGCCCTACCCGGTTGAGGCAAACCCACCGCCCGTTCACGGCCTCCGCAAGCTGCCGGGCATTTTCGGGTGTGACCAGCAGGTCTTCTTCACCGACAACGACGAGGATCGGGAATGCGCGCGGCGTCGGCAATCGGTTCGACGGATCGTATCGCATCTGTGCGTCCAACATATTCGCCATTTGATACGAATCATTGCGTTGAACCAGGGCATCGACCACTTTGGGAAGCAATGCCCGGTGGTCGCAAAGAAACGCCTCACCAAAGACGTGCGGCACCATGGCCCATGCCATGGCTGGCATGCCGCCACTGTCCAGCACATGCCGCCAGGATCGGATTGCCGCCTGAGCCCTTGCCCCTGTCTTCAGGCCGACACTCATGACAACCATTCCATAAATCTGTCGACCGAGCCGGCCGGCCGCGGCCATGGCGATCCGGGCTCCGTGGCTCAACCCAACAATACCGGCGCGCCCCACTCCCAGGTGCCCCATAAGTGCCGCCAGGTCTTGGGCATGGGTATCAAGATGGAGGGGCCATCGGCCGCTCCCGCTGTTTCCCTGGCCGCGGCAGTCGTACAAGATCACCCGGAACCGGGAACTCAGCCGTCGGGCGAGGGGAATCCAATTGTAAGTGGTCTGTCCGGTGCCGTTGATGAACACGAGAACGGGGCCGGACGTTCCGTTCCCGTGAATCCGGTAGTGAAGGATGCAGTCGTCCCGGGTCCGAAATGTGGGCATGGGTTACTTCCGAGCGCAGAGGTCCGCTTACCAGGAGATTTCCACGTTGAGTTCTTCACCGACCGCCGCCAAGCCCTCATCGAATTGATCGAGGGACAGGGTTTTGGGCACTTCGACATGGATCTCCATGGTGTAAAGGGCCGCACCGCTTTGAGGCATGTGCCGACGCTTGGATTTCAGATCCGTAATATTGACTGCCAGTCCCGCCAGATAACGACTCACCCTGTAGACAATGCCGGCCTGGTCCATGCCCTCCACGCGAATGGTGTGGCGGGCCGCCGCCGGTTTCTCCCCCGACGGCTCCACCGGCCGTAAAAAGGCCGAGAGGCCCTTTTCCCTCTCCAGCCGCCGAAGGGATTTGTCGAGGAAAGGGCCCATTCCATCGCGGTCGGGTGCCTCGAGGATGAGGATGAGGGTAAACTCTCCACCGAGGAGGGTCATGGTAGAATCTTCGAGGTTGCACCCTATATCAAACAACAACTCGGTAACATCGGCGACGATGCCGGGCCGGTCCTTGCCAAATGCCGTTAAGATGTATTTTTCTCCCATGTGCCCTTCCTGGTAACTGTTAACGGCGGTGAAACCCCGAAGACGGACTGCGGGGTGCCGCCCACTGACGGCCTGGATTTTCCGGTTGCCGGTCGCTTCTCCGGCCCGGTTGAGGACGGTCCTGCCGGCTACCCCTTCAAAACCGGATTCCGGGCCGCCCCCGTCTCATCGAGCCGCCTGACCTTTGTCCGGGTCGGCGCCTGTTTGAGGATCAAGGGATCTGATTCGGCCTCCCGGACGATCGCTTCCATGGCTTCCACGAATTGATCCAGTGTCTCTTTGGATTCGGATTCCGTTGGCTCGATCATGATCGCTCCCTGAACCACCAGGGGGAAATAGATGGTGGGGGGGTGGAAACCGAAATCGATGAGCCGCTTGGCCACGTCCAGGGTGGAGACGTTGAACCCCTCCAGGTCCTTGTCCGTGAAGACGCACTCGTGCATGCAGGGTTTGTCAAACGGCAGGTGCAGGAGGGGTCGCAGCCGCTCTTTGAGATAGTTGGCCGAGAGAACGGCGAACTCGCTGACGGTTTTAAGCTCGGCTCCCAGGCTCAGGATGTAACTGTAGGCCCGGATCAGGACCCCCATGTTCCCATAGAAGGCGTGGAGTTTCCCGATGCTGTCCGGGTAGTCATTGGATAGGAGGTACCGATCTCCGTCCTTCAGAACCCGAGGTACCGGCAGAAACGGCTCAAGCTTCCGATTCACGCAAACGGGCCCCGCGCCGGGTCCGCCCCCGCCATGGGGGGTTGAGAGGGTCTTGTGAAGATTGAGATGAAGGACGTCGATCCCGATCCTGCTCATGTCCGCGTAACCCATGATGGCGTTCATGTTGGCCCCGTCGCCATAGACGAGTCCCCCTTTCCCGTGAACGATGTCGCAGATGTCGACGACCTTTTCTTCGAATAGTCCCAGGGTGTTGGGATTGGTCATCATGATACCGGCGGTTTCCTCGTCCATAACCGCGGCCACGACATCCGGGGTGAGGATGCCGTCTTTACCGGTCACGACCGGTACCGCCTTGAACCCGCACAGGGCCGCACTGGCAGGATTGGTCCCGTGCGCGGTGTCGGGTATGATCACTTTGGTTCGAGGGGTCCCCTTCCTGCGGTGGTAGGCGGCAAAGATCAGCATTCCCGCAAGTTCCCCCTGGGAGCCGGCTGCAGGCTGGACCGAGACCGCCGCCATGCCGGTTATCTCGCAAAGATAGGCCTCCAGGTCGTAAATGAGGCGAAGGGCGCCCTGGGAAACCTCGAAGGGCATGATCGGATGTGCCTGGGCAAACCCCGGAAGCGAGGCCATCCGTTCGTTGATTTTGGGGTTGTACTTCATGGTGCAGGACCCCAGGGGATACATCCCGGTGTCGACCCCGAAATTCCAGGTGGACAGCCTCGTATAATGCCGCACCACCTCGACCTCGGAAAGGTCGGGGAAGTCGGGCCCCTCCCCCGCGTATCGGGGATCGAGGGGAGCTTCCTCCACGTCCCGCCCGGGAAGGGAAAAGCCCACTCTCCCCGGTCGCCCCCGCTCCCAGAGAAACGGTTCGTTCAGGACAAGACCGGTCGTTCCGATCATGGGTGCACCTCCTTTACCAGCAGATCAAGATCTTCCCTGGAATGAATCTCGGTGACACAGAGGAGATAGTGGTTTTTCAGCTCCGGGTAGTAGCAGCCGATAGGCAGTCCGGCGATGATCTTCTTCTCGTCGATCAGCCGCCGCCATTGTTGATCGATGCCGTCGCCGAAATCCACAACGAATTCGTTGAACGTCGGGGAAGCGAAGGGCACGGTGAACCCGGAATCTCTCAGCCGACCCTTCAGATATTCGGCCTTGTCCCGGTTGAGCCGTGCCAGTTCCCTGAAGCCGGTCCCCCCCAGCGAGGCCATGTATACCGCCGTCGCCATGGCGCACAAGCTTTGGTTGGAACAGATGTTGGAAGTGGCTTTTTCCCGCCGGATATGCTGTTCCCGGGTTGACAGGGTCAGGACGAACCCCCGCTGGCCGGAAGCATCAACGGTCTGCCCCACCAGCCGGCCGGGCATGTTTCGGACAAATTGCTTTTTGGCGGCGAAAAGCCCCACGCCCGGCCCTCCGAAGCTCTGGGGTATGCCTAAACTCTGGCCTTCACCGCAGGCGATATCCGCATCGAAATCCCCCGGTGTCTTGAAAACACCGTAGGCCAGCGGCTCTGTGACGCCAACCACGAAAAGGGCGCCGCTGTCCCGGACCTGGTCACCGACTGCGGCAAGGTCCTCGATACAACCGAAAAAATTCGGGGACTGGACCGCCACCCCGGCAAGGCCCTCGAGGGTGGCGATGGCTGAAAGATCCGTAGTACCGTCGTCACGATAGGGGAGGGTTACGACCTCGAAGCCCGTGGGTTTAAAGTAGGTATCCACCACCTGTCGATAGTGGGGATGGACCAGGGCCGATACCGCCACGCGGTTTTTCTTTTTTTGGATCCGAAGGGTCATCAACAGGGCCTCTGCCAGAGCCGAAGCCCCATCGTACATGGAGGCGTTGGCCACATCCATACCCAGGAGGCGGCAGATCAGGGTCTGGTATTCAAATATTCCCTGAAGGGTCCCCTGGCTGATTTCCGGCTGATAGGGAGTGTAGGCCGTGACGAACTCGGAGCGGCTTAGCACATATTGGGCCGCAGCCGGTATATGATGGGCATAGCTGCCCGCCCCCAGAAACACCCGATAGTCATCGGCGCTGGCCATTCGTCCGGCAAGCTCGGCCATGTGGCGATTCAACTCCCACTCCGTCATTTGAGGCAGTTCGATGTCCCGTTCACGACGGCAGTTCTCGGGAATGGTTGAAAAAAGCTGGTCCAAACGGTCGACGCCAACGGTATCGAGCATGGCGTCAATATCTTCCGGTGTGTGGGAGAGATATCTCATTCTCCTAATCCTTTCAGCATCTCCACGTAGGCGGCTTTGTCCATCAGATCCTTCATCGCGGAAGGATCCGATGGCTTTAGGGTAAGCATCCAGCCCCCGTCGTAGGGCTCCTGGTTGACCCGCTCGGGGGAATCGGCGAGATCGCCGTTGACAGATGCCACCTCGCCCGAAAGGGGCATGAACAGTTCGGATACCGCTTTCACCGATTCAACGGTTCCGAATTCGTCACCGGCGGAGAATGTGTCGCCAACCTCCGGAAGCTCCACAAAAACCACATCCCCAAGGGCGTCTTGGGCATAATCGGTGATGCCCACGCGAACGGCGTCCCCGTCCGACTTGGCCCATTCATGATCTTTCGTGTATCGCAAATCATCCGGAAGCTTTAGTTCATCGATTGCCTTCATGGAATGCCCTCCCTTGGGTTGAACGGTTTCCGAGACGACTCAGTGGATAGGGTCATTGCGGCTGACCTGCCCCCTGCCGCCGGTTTTCAGATGGAACGACGATCCTCCCTGAACCCGATACCGGGGTCTCGGCGGTTGGCTGTAATGATCACAACATCTCCCTTATCGGCCGCCGGGCGGTCCGGTCGGGACGGAGGTCTCTGACGATGGTGGCCCGGATGCGCCGTCGCTTGTCCTTGAGTTCGATACGGTTTCCCTCCTCCATGGCCTCCCTCACCCGGACAAAACCGCAGCAGAGGCCCTTGGGGACAAAGCTTGCCGGGCGGTCCGGACTGGCGACGCTGATCCGTCTGCCGCCGTGGCGATCGATTCCCATATCGGTTACACAGGTCAGTACGTCTCCGACGGCAGTGCCGGAGCCGTCCAGGACGGCCGCGGGCAGGGACACTTTACGGAGGTCGTCTCCGACGATGGGATAGGTGTAGTCAGCGTCGACCGCGTCCAAAAGCGCCCGGGCACCGACGAACGGCTTTGTGAAAGACCGTCCGTCTTCGGTCCATGGGAGGGCGAAGGGCCATGGATGCCTCACAAAGGGCCAATCGCCGATATCCTGATGGGAAAGCGGCAGCACCGCACCGACACGGAGGGAATCCCTTGCCGCCAAACCGCAGGGGCAGGCGTTCAGCGATTCCCCGACGCCCATTATCCGCTCCCAGGCGGTTTGGACGGCTTCGACCGCCGTGAATATCTCAAAACCGAACTCGCCGGTGTAGCCCGTCCTCGACAGAAGAATCGGCACCTCCCCGTCGATAGTAACCGGCATCGTGTCCGATGGCAGCCCGGGAAAACCCCCTTTGAAAGCGAAATACGGCAGTCTCTCGAATACCCGATCGGCATCGTCTATGACAGCGGCCAGAATCTTGGCGGACCGGGGGCCCTGGACATCCAGTTTACCGAAAGCACCGTCCAGGCTGAGAACCTTGGCCTCGATTCCCTCGGCATGGGCTTCCAGATGAGCGGATATCAGACCTCCCATGCCGGCGTTGACCACCACCATATAGTCGCCGCCGGCCAGCATGAAACAGATCGCATCGTCCACCACATGGCCCTTCGGAGTTAAAAACACGCCGTAAACGCAACGGCCGGGAACCAAGGGCTTTTTGGCCGGCCCGAGGCAGGCGTCGAGGTGGTTTGAAAAGCAATTTTCCAGAAGGTCGAATGCACCGGGTCCCTGCACCCGGATGGCGGACATGTGGCTCGTGTCGAAAACCCCGGCGCCGGTGAGAACCGCCAGATGCTCTTGTTTGGCGGATTGATACCACAGGGGCATTCGGAATCCACCGAAAGACCCGAAGGTGGCGTTTCGGGACCGATGCCAGTCGATCAGTGGGGTGTGGGCGTCGGACATGGATGCCTCCGGGGTGGGCATCGATGGGTAAAAATCAAGAAATCGGATCGTTTTTTTGAAATATACCTTAATTTTTGTACTCATATTTAATGAAATAATCAAGAATATTTTCTATACATAGACGTTTCCGCAAAACGCTTTGCATGGCCGCCTTCTTTTTGGTAGCTAGGTACCTATCCGTGAAGTGTTCAAAGGGCAGAGGGGCCGAGACGAGAACATTTCGCAGCCGTGACAAGGATTGTCCGCTCAAACCGAAATCACCCGCCAATTTAGGACTGTTCCATGAAACCGAGAATCTGCATATTGGGCGCCGGACCCGGCGGCTATGCCGCCGCAATCAGAGCTTCTCAACTGGGCGCCCTCGTCACCCTGGTGGAAAAGGAAGCCCCCGGAGGCACCTGCCTCAACTGGGGCTGTGTTCCCTCCAAAGTGATGATCACGACAGCCGGCCTCATTCGCCAATTCCGGAAGGCCCAGTATTTTGGGATTTCGGTTTCAGGAGAAATCCGGCCGGATATGGGCCTGCTGATGGCCCGAAAGGAAAAGGTGATCAGCGACCACATCCAGGGACTGCTCAAGCTGTTCGATCAGCACAGGATCACCTACATTCGAGGCACCGGCGTGATTGAAGACCAGGGAGCCGTTCGGGTAGAGACGGCCGATGGGGACGTGGAAATCATCGGATGGGATCGGCTGATCGTCGCCACGGGAACCCGGCCACTGGAGCTTCCCGGCATTGCTTTCGACGGCGAGCGCATTCTGTCGAGCGACCACGCCCTTTCCCTGAGAGCCGTTCCGGGCTCCGTCGTAATTTTGGGTGGCGGTGTGATCGGCTGCGAATTTGCGGCCATGCTGTCGGCCCTGGGCGCCCAGGTGACCGTCATAGAGGCGCTGCCGAGACTGCTGCCCCTGCCATCGATAGACGAGGCCGTCTCCAAGGTGCTTCTGCGGGAGTTCAAAAAACAGAAGATTCAGGTCATGGTCAACCGGACGGCCGTGTCTGTGGACGCCGTTGGAGACCGGATTCAGGTCACAACGGGCCCCTCTCCCTATTGGGAAAACCCCTCCGAACGGGAACGGGAACCTCGTATTGTCGAGGCAGACAAGCTCCTGGTCTGCGTAGGACGAGCCCCGAACACCTCAGGAATCGGTTTGGAATCCGTCGAGGTGGACTGCGATGCCAAGGGCTGGATCATTGCCGACAGCGCCCTTCGCACCGGGCGCAAAGGCGTGTGGGCTATCGGAGATGTTCTGGGACCGTCGCGGGTCATGCTGGCCCACGCCGCCGCAGCCGAAGGGGAAATTGCCGCCGCCAACGCCATGGGCGCGGACTTGGAGATGGACTACCATTTTGTGCCGGCCGGCATCTTCACCCACCCTGAAGTGGCGGCAATCGGGCATACCCGCGCACAGGCAGCACTGGAGCGGATCCCCGTTGGGGCCGAGAGCGTCCTTTTTCGAACCGTTGGCAAGGCGCAGATAATCGACGAAATCGCGGGAGAGGCCACCATCGTCTTCCACGAGAAGACCGGTCGGGTGCTGGGCGTTCACATGATCGGCCCCCACGCCACCGACCTGATTGCCGAGGCCACCCTGGCAGTCCGCAACCGGCTCACCGTCAGCGATCTTGTGAACACCATCCACGCCCACCCGACCCTCTCGGAAGTAATCCATGAAACGGCCCTGAAGGCCCTGGGTCGCCCCCTTCACGGGTGACGTAGGAGGGCAAGGCCCCCGCCACCGGGAACGTCAGGCAGCCAGGTGGCGAATGACGCCCAGAAGGAACCTAAAGGTCGTATCCGGCATCCTGAAAAAGGGGCGCCAGCACGGCCAGACTTTCCTTGCCGGCCTCATCCGGGGCATCCACATAGGGATAGAGCTCGAGGCTTACATCCCCCTCGTAGCCCAAGCGCTTCATAGTTGAAAAGACGGTCAGGAAATCGATGGCGCCATGCCCTGCGATCAGGTGGTTGTGCACCCGGGTGTCGGCAATGTCCTCCACGTGGACATGGCCCACCCATTGAAACAGGTCCTCGAAAGCGGCCGAGGGGTCTTCGCCGGCGCAATAGAAGTGGCCGATATCGAAATTCAGCCCAACGGAAGGGGAACGGAGATCCTTGATGAAAGGGATGAATTCACTGGTCCTCTCCATCAACAGATCGGGTTCGGGTTCCACCAGCAGCCGAATGCCAAGATCCTCTGCCACGGGGACCACCTGGTCCAGCCCGTTGTAAAACAGCTTGAACGCCTCCGCCCTGGACATGCCTTTTTCGAGAGGGCCGCCGGGAGGGATGGAGATGTTTTCGGCCCCAAGGGTCTTGGCCGCCTGGAGGCACTCAATGGTATGCCGGACGCGGATGCCCCTCCGCTCGGGGTCCGGTTCGATCCAGGAGGGCAAATAGGTGTCCCCCACTGCAAAGAGCGTAAAGGAATTCAGGTTGGTGACCTTGAGGTCCCGCTCGGAGAGGATGGTCTTGATAGCCGCCAAGGCGCCGCCGTCGAAATCCGGCGGATAGAGATGGGGACGGTCGCACATGATTTCCACCCCTTTGAATCCAAGGTCGGCAATGCGGGCCAAGGCCTTTTCAACCGTCGTTTTTACATAAGCGTTCGTGCTGTAACCAAATATCATCATAACTCCTGAATGGTTCATCCATTTCTGGACCGATGGTTAACGGATGCTTCCTGACAGTTCCCCCCCAAATGCCTGGAGACGGATCCATTGATCCTGAAAACTGACGGGGGCGCGCTTCCCCTCCGGTTTTTTGAAAAAAAACCCCAGCTCGGGGAGAAGCCCCCTCTTCCCGGCGGCCTTCGCCGCCGCCACCCATCGGGCGAGATCGATCGCCATGGGCGCCGCCAGTATGGAGTCCCTGCCCTGGAGATTGATCCGGATGCTCATGGGCAACCCGAAGAGCCCCTTTACATCGATCACATCCCAC
>JASFIA010000043.1:0-9952 GCA_050122915.1 Desulfobacterales bacterium
CCCGAACATGCCCGGGGCCAGATACTTGCGCCCTTCCTCGAAGGTCGGATAGGCATTGCCGATGGCGCAGTTGTTGCCGATGTCCGAAGAGATGATGGCCTCTTTGGGAAGCGCTTTGATGATGGCACGCCACGCCATGCGGGCGGTCATTTTTCCCGGTTCGTTGTCTTTTGCGCGTTGGTTCCAGGTGGTGCCGGGGTCGTCTTCTTCGTGGTCCATGGTGGCCAATTCCCGGGCCCAGTCCGTTTTGATTTTTTCAATGGTCGCCTTGCGCGCCTCGCGACCGTCGTCACCAGCCGTGGCGGTAAGTCGGGCAAGAATGGCCTTGGTCACTTTCTTCGCGTCCCCGGCGATGCCTACGGTGACCGGTTTGGTCAAGCCGATGCGGTTGGGGTTCATGTCAACCTGGATGATTGACGCCTTGGCGGGCCAGTAATCGATCCCGTAGCCAGGCAGGGTGGAGAAGGGGTTCAAACGAGTGCCAAGGGCCAGAACGACATCCGCCTTGGAAATCAGCTCCATGCCCGCCTTGGAGCCGTTGTACCCCAGGGGGCCGGCGAACAGGCGGTGACTGCCCGGGAAGGCGTCGTTGTGCTGATAGTTGCAGCAGACCGGAGCATCCAGACGCTCGGCCAGGGCTACGGTGTCCTCGATGGCGCCGCCGATCACGACACCGCCGCCGTTCAAAATCACTGGGAATTTGGCATTGGACAACAGCTCGGCAGCCCGGGCAATGGCTTCCTCGCCGCCGGCCGGACGTTCGAATTCAACAATGGCGGGCAGTTCGATTTCAATCACCTGGGTCCAGAAATCGCGGGGAAAATTGATCTGGGCCGGGGCCGAAGCCCGTTTGGCCTGGATGATGACCCGGTTGAGAACTTCCGCCGTGCGCGATGGATGCCGCACTTCTTCCTGGTAGGCCACCATCTCCTCGAACAAGGCCATCTGGGGGACTTCCTGAAATCCGCCCTGGCCCATGGTCATGTTGGCTGCCTGAGCGGTGACCAGGAGCAGGGGGGTATGGTTCCAGTAGGCGGTTTTCACAGGGGTGACAAGATTGGTGATGCCCGGGCCATTTTGGGCGATCATCATGCTCATCTTGCCGGATGCGCGAGTGAATCCATCCGCCATCATGCCCGCATTGCCTTCATGCCCGACATCCCAGAAGGTGATGCCCGCTTTGGGAAACAGATCGGAGATCGGCATAAAAGCCGAGCCGATAATCCCAAACGCGTGCTCGATGCCATGCATCTGTAGCACTTTTACAAAGGCCTCTTCGGTCGTCATTTTTATCTTGCCCATTTTACCCTCCTGAATAATCGATCAATGGTTAACCGTTAAATGCCCCGATATTCTCGTATCAACCCTCCCCACCTGATACATCAGACATCAGTTCTCTTGTCAAGATATATTCCATCCAGCCCGCCCGCCTTTGGGGAGCCAGACCGTCGATTTCCCAAAGCCCCTGGTTAGGATGGGCAGGGGCAGGTCAGCGGTTTCGCTTCCCTGACCGACCTCCGGTCGAGCATCTGGTCCGACAATACCGGACCGTTGACGAACACTCGGATGTCCTGGCCCAACACAGTAACGCTGGACCCCATTGATAAAACCGGTCCGGAGAGATTGAAGTAGAAATTGAAGGATATCGTGAAAGAACTACCGCTTTCGAAGTCACTCATCAGGCACAGGAATCGCCAGGTCTGCTCTCCCCCGACTCGATTATCGATCAATCGGCCCTTGCGGTGTCTCCAAAGATGTAGGTTCGGCGGGGAAAGTCATAGAAACGCTGCTTGAGGGGGACCGCAATTCGATGAAGGCAGGCGTTTTCGTTCAGGTCAAGAAAAGCGTTAGGGAAACCGATTTTCAACTGTCAATAAGCGTCGAATTCCTCCCGCTCGACGGCAGCGATCATTTTCTCGCTGAGGGTCTTCAAACAACTTATCTGCTTTTCCTCAATCTTGTCAAATACCCAAATGGTTGACGACACTTTCGAAAGCTCCCACCCCTTCGAGAATGTTTCTCACACCCTCGATCGTCAGCTTTTTGACCAAAACGCCCCGCCGCGGGAGAATGCTGTCGAATCCCTCGCAGACGAGATACCGTCTATTCGCTCACGACCTACACATCGCAGACCACATCCAAAATCAAAAAGAATCCGTATTGACAGGTTTTCCCAAGACTGATACATCAGATATCATAGATCAAGCGACTGTACGCGAAGCATTCTTTCACCCTGCCAGCATATCTGCCACCAAGGGAGAATTGCTATGGTGACATATCTCATTCCAACTCTAAATCATTGAAGGAGTGCGCAATGGAATTTCAGTCATTCAATGCGGTCAGGCGAATCGTTTTCGGCGTCGGCGCCTTGCAGGGAATTGGTGAAGAAATCAAACGTCACCAGGGCAGCAGGGTATTGGTGGTAACCGATCCCGGCATCAAGGCCGCCGGACTGGTGGACAAGATGGTGGCTGTTTTGAGTAAAGCGGAGCTGGCCTTCCACGTTTTTGCCGAGGTGGAACCCGATCCACGGGTCGAAGTGGTTGCCGAAAGCGTCGCCGCAGCCAAATCATTCAAACCCGATATCGTGGTTGGTTTCGGCGGTGGCAGCGCCCTGGACATCTCCAAGGTGACCTCAATCATGTTGACCAACAGCGGTGCCGTCGAAGACTACTTCGGAATGGAGCAGGTCCCCACCCCAGGACTGCCCCTGGTCTTGGTCCCTACCACTGCCGGCACAGGCAGTGAAATGACCTCCATCTGCGTACTCTCAGATACCAAAAACGATGTCAAAAAAGGAATCGTCAGCGAGCACATGTTTGCCCGGGTCGCCCTCCTGGATCCCGAATTGACCCTCGGCCTGCCCCAGCATGTGACCGCCATGACCGGCATGGACGCTTTCGTGCACGCTATGGAATCCTATACCGGCAGGCGCGCATCGTTCCTGACCGACACCCTCAACCTCCAGGCAATTCGGATGATCGCCGGGAATCTGCGTCGCGCATACGCCAATGGCAGCGATATAGAAGCACGCACACAGATGTTGCAGGCCAGTTGTGTGGCCGGGATGGCATTCTCGAACACCCAAAACGGCCTCGATCACGCCATTGCCCTGGCGATCGGTGGTCGCTTCCACCTGCCCCACGGACTCCTGACCGCCCTTATCTGCCCTTGGGTGATGGAGTTCAACCTAATGGCCTGCCCGGAAAAATTCATCAATATCGCCCAAGCCTTTGATGAAAACACCGACGGCCTCAATAAAATTGAAGCCGCCGGCCTGGCTGTTAAGGCCGTCAAGAGTATGCTTGATGATTTTAGCATCTCTTACCACCTGAGCAGTTACGATATTCCTCGGGAGACGATTCCTGAACTGGCCAAGGCGACCTTAGGCGCAGTACGTTTGATCAGCAACAATCCTAGAAGTGTTTCTGAAAAAGATGTCATCGCCATTTTAGAAGCCAATTACTAATCGCCGACCAGATCGCTTTCATCCAAGAACAGCCGCCCGGGAATTCTCGGGCGGCCGCACGGATTTAACCGCCGTGTTCGGAAATGTGCCTCATACCCCGTCGTTAACATCGCAACGCCTTTTTCCGTATTGCCGGCACCTGCCGGTCGACATATGCCCTCTTCCGATTACGAATATGTGACCTGACAGCCTGCGCCGAAAACCATTCCTTCAACACCAAGGGCCTCGATTTGGGGAACTTTTACCAAAACTTTTCCAAAATCAGACGCCCATTGGTTGAATAGAAGAACACCAATCGACAGCAAGCTATCCGTGGCTAAGGTTCACGTTTAATGCATACTGCAAGATGACATAGACACCATATATCGACAAAAGCCACCCTCCCTGCCAGCGTTTAAACCAACCGTCTTTGTTCATGGAGATAAACACACGGAAGGACCACAAGATGATCAGCATGGCCGGGAAGTGGAAATAGTAGAAGTTTGGCGGGATGGCCAGGGGCTTGGCCGTGGCGGCGGCACCAATGACGAACAGGCAGTTGAGCACATCGGCACCCACAACATTTCCAACGGTGATCTCGGGGTGCCCTTTGCGGACCGCGGCAATGGCGGTCATCAACTCGGGTAGCGACGTGCCGAAGGCCACCATGGTAGCGGCGACCACATCCTCGGGAACGCCCATGCGAGCGGCGATCTCGGAAGCGCTCGGTACCAGGATCCGTGCACCCAGAATGACCAAAAAGAGGCCGCCGACGATCATGCCCCAACAGATCCAGACATCCCGTGGTTTGATCTCGCGCGCATTCTCGCCCTCCAACGCCGACTCACCCCCGGTTTTGGCCCACCGGTAGGTGCGGTAGAGATAACAGACCAGTAAACAGAGAAAAAGCAGGCCGATAGGGCGGCCGATCACCGGTTCGCCGGTTGCGGTTAGCAGCAGAAAGACGGCAATCAACACCAAAAGGGTGGCCGAACCCACTTGGGCCCATCCGGTGCGGTTAAGAATAAACCGATTGACCGGGACCGCAACGAGAATGCAGGTCAGACCGAAAATCAGACCGGTATCGGCGATGATCGAGCCCACGCCGTTGCCCAGTGCCAGGCCGGGGTTGCCCATCCAGGCCGCCATCACCGAAACAAAAGCCTCGGGCATGGTCGTCCCCAGTGAGATGATGGTAGCCCCGATGACAATCCGCGGCATTCCCGTGCGTTCCGCCAAGTCCACCACGCCGTCGATCATCCAGTCCGCCCCTTTGGACAAGAGGAAAATACAGACAACAATAATGCCCAGCAATACATACATGGGCAGTCCCACAATCAACGCGTGCAGCAGGGCTTCGTTTCCAATCCATTCAAAAACCGAGTGTTCCATTTGAGCTCCTTATCCACGCGATGCCTATCAACGCGACCCGTCGTCTGCCTAGTGCACGGCCACCGATCGGTCCAATGAATATAGCCTATGAGATTCTAGAGACGTCGGCTCAACCTACCGATACCGGATGCGCATAGCACCGTTAATTGCTGTGGCATGCGATGACCTCTGCCGTCGGGCGGGCGATTTCCCCCACTTCACCGGTGGAAATTGCCAGGACTTTGATGTCGCGTATGTCGATACGTTCGTATTTGCTGAAAAAAACAGCCTGAATTCAATACCTGTATCTTCACAGCGAAATCTTCAATAACTGCTAATCAAGTTACGTTTAGCGCGCAACATTCACAGGCATCCTGCCACCGTCAATGGTAAAGATAGGCGCACAATGTCAAAAGGCTGCCCTATATGGACAGCCTTTCCTGACAAGGTCGGCAACCGTTTAACGGTTCAACAGGTCCGGCAACCAGGTGGCGATGGCCGGAAACACGAGTATAAGGGCCATACCGACGAGCTGCAGAACCATGAACTGAATCATACCGATGTAGATATCTTTGAGCTGCCAGTTGGGCACCACCCCTTTCAGGAAGTAGGCCGATAGGGCCACCGGAGGTGACAACCAGGCGGTCTGCAGTGTAACGGCCACTAGCGTGCAGAACCACAGCAGATTGTAGCCCATCTCGCGCACCAGCGGCATGAGAACGGGGATGATGATCAAAACGATGGGCACCCATTCCAAGGGCCAGCCCAACACGAAGATCAGGGCCATGATGAGCAACAGCGTCATCATAGGGTGCATGTTCATGCCCATGAGGGTTTTGGTGAGCAGAGTGGCCGACCCCAGGCGCGAGAAGACCGACCCGAAGAAGTTAGAGGCGGCCACCAGTAGCAGGATCATGGCCGAGATCTCCACGGTGCGGAACACGCTCTTTTTAAGGCCGCTCAGGGTGAGCCGCCGGTAGGCCAGGGTCAAAACCAGAGACCCGAAAGCACCGGCCGCGGCCCCCTCGGTAGGGGTAGCCATACCCGCCATGATGCTTCCGAGGGTGGCCAGAATCAAGGCTGTAACCGGCACCACCCCGAGGGCCAGTTCCTTGAGAACCCAGGCAAATGAGGTGGGGCGCATTTCCTTAGGCAGGGGCGGTCCAAGCTCAGGTTTGATCAGGCATCGGACCAGGGTATAAGTGATATAGATGCTGGCCAGTATGATGCCCGGGAAGATCGCCGCTGCAAACAGGTCGGTGACTGGAACCCCGACCACCGGGCCCATAACCACCAGCATGATGCTGGGGGGGATCAGAATCCCCAGGGTACCTCCGGCTGAGATACAGCCGGCAGAAAGGCGTACGTCATATTTACTTTCGCGCATGGTGGGCGCCGCCATGACTCCCAGCAAAGTGATGGATGACCCAACGATGCCCGTGGCGGCAGCGAAAATGGTGGCCGTGGAGGTCACCGCCAGATAAAGCGATCCGGGCAGACGTGCAAGCATGTACTGAAAGGCTTTGAACAGGCGGCCCATGAGACCGGAGTTTTCAAGGATATAGCCCATGAAAAGGAAGAACGGCACTGCCGACAGTACCGTGTCGGTCATCACCGAAAAAAACTGGAGGGTCATGAGGTGGAATACCACCTTGCCGATGCCGATATAACCGGTAACCAGGCTCAGGATAATCAGGGTAAACGATATTGGAAACCCGACCAGAATAAAGCCGAACAGGCTTACGAGGGCAACCAATCCAAGGATTTCAGGACTCATGCGGCACTCCCCTCTTTGCTATGTCTCGACACCTTCGGTTTCCTCGTGCAGATCCAATCCGGTAGTGGCAGCGTAGAACGACTTGATCAGTTCCGATACCCCCTGAATGAGCAGAAGAAGCGTGGCGATGGGAATACATATTTTCAAGGGGTAGATCGGCGGCATCCAAGGACTGGAAACGATGCGTTCCTGAAGCATGGTGGATCTGAAGGCGTAATTATAGCCCACCCATAGAAAGATGAGCAGCCCCGGGAAATAGAGAAAGATGTAGCACACCGAATCCACGACTCCGCGGGTGCGAATGGACCATTTCTCGTAGAGCCAGTCGGTACGGATATGCTGCTGACGCTGGAGGGCATAGGCCGAGCCCAACATGAAAAAGGCCCCGTATAATATCGTGGCGACGTCGTTGGCCCAGATAGTGGGCGCGTTGAAGAAATAGCGCGCCACCACTTCGAAAACAAGGCTGAAAATCATTGGAAAGATCATCCAACCGACGGCCTTACCTGTCCAGATGCTGATGGTGTCAATGAATCGGATCATTTTTCTGAGGGCGCTGGGCATCACACCACCCGATGTAAATTCGGGGCCTGAGGCCGGTGACGGTGATTCCAGATTTTTATCAGTCATGAGTTGTCCTCACCCGCGAAATGCTGAAGGAATCAGCCGGGTCGCCGGCCCGGTTGGGCAGGCAACCCGAACGATCATTGGCAAACGGGCAGGCCTAGTCTAAACGACCTGCCCGGCACACATTCGCCGCTGGGGCTATTTGGCGTAGCCGACAGCGCCCGTATCGAGGGCGGTTTGTCCCATTTTGTAGTAAACACCGTTGGCTTTGGCCTGATACGGCACCGTGACCTTGGCAAACTCCTGCATGGAAGTCAGCACTTTTTTGAAGAATTCATCCTGGGCTGCATATTTTTCCATGATCTTTTTGGTGGCTTCCATGTAGGCCGGGTAGTAGTCATCCGGCGTGTCGCGAACCGTAACGCCGTCCTTTTCCACCAACTCCTTTAATGCCCTGCCGTTTTGGCTCACGTTCCAGTTGTAGGTGTCGGCGATGCATGACATTGTGGCGGTCTGAAAAATGGCCTGCAGGTCTTCAGGCAATGAATTCCACCAGTCCAGATTGATGTAGACGTCACCGATGTCGCTAGACTGGTGCAGTCCCTGAAGGTAATAGTTCTTCCACACGGAGCTCAGGCCCAAATTGCGATCGTCGGCCGGACTGATCCACTCGGCCGCATCGATGACGCCGCGCTGTGCCGATGGCACGATCTCGCTGCCGGGCATGGAAACGGCCGGGATGCCGATGAGTTTAAAGGACTCGGAGGGGATGCCCGGAGGCGACCGGAATTTGGTCTTTGTCAGGTCGGCCATCGAGTTGACTGGATTTTTGAACCAGCCGAAAGGATCCGGACCCATTGGCATGCAGACAAAGCCTTTTATTTTATAGCCAAGAATCTTGGTAAAATACTCCTGGTATAGTTCCTCTCCGCCACCGTCAAAGAACCACGATACGGTGCCGAGTTGATCCAATCCCATACCGATGCCAGCGGTGGGGGCACCGAAGAGCAAGCCGGCGGGGTGCTTGCCGGACCAGTAGTGTGTCCAGGCTTGACCGCCGTTTACAATGCCTTGGTCCACGGCGTCCAGGATTTCGAAAGCGCCTACCACGGCGCCGGATGGCAGCACCTCGACGGTCAGCCGTTTGGCCGACATGGCCTCGATGCGTTTGCCCATGCGCTCGATAAGCTGAAAATAGATGCTCGCGCTGGGTACGGCGGTCTGTATCTTCAGATTGTAGGTCTCGGCCACAGCCGATGTGGCGCCGAGCATGGTGGCCAGGAAAATCAGTACGCTAATAGAACAAATCATTCTTTTCTTCGTCATCTCTTCCTCCTTGCCTTCCCCATGATGGTTTGAATGTATCAGAACCGCTTGAATGCCGATTCGTTTCGCTCCAGCCTCCTTTCTTTGAACGTTTGTAAAACTTTCTCCACCGGCCATTCTTCTGAAAGACCGGATTTCGGACCTTGCTCTGCTTGAACCACCGATGAATGCCCCGCGGCGAGCCACACTGCTCGCCCGCTGAGTTGATCGATCGCAAAAACTCTCCTCCTTTCGATTAGGAGGAGATCTTAAACTTTACCTGTGACAACTTCTGGCTCAACCAGCCTTTTTTATTCATTAGTCCGAAGACAACTATTTCTAAACCCAAAAGAAGCGCCTTTCGGTTGGCCGATAGTATTTGCCAACATATCCGGCAGGGATGGTCAAACCTAATCTTCTGAAAGACTCTGTAGGCATACCCTACCAGTTAGGATTGCATTAACGGTTTCTAAATGTCCATTAGACCCCTTTTTGGGGACGCATGTCGGCCTTGTCGATTCCGGCAATCGGAACCGGCTTTTTCATGGCATCCCGGCGGAACGGTTCGCCCAATTCCTTGTTATTCAATACCTCGATGAACGTGGTCTTGCCCTCTTCCATCTGGGCTTTGATGGCCGCGCTCAATTGCTCGGTCAACTCTTCCGGAGTGGTCGCCTGAACGCCCTCCATCCCACAGGCTTTGGCAATGCCGGCATAGGACACATTGGTATCGAGCTCCGTCCCCACGAAGTTGTCATCATACCAGAGGGTGGTGTTTCGTTTCTCCGCCCCCCACTGGAAGTTGCGGAAGATGATCATGGTGATGGCCGGCCATTCGCTGCGTCCGCAGGCCGTCATCTCGTTCATGGAGATACCGAAGGCGCCGTCGCCGGCAAACCCCACCACCGGAACGTCAGGCTTGGCGATTTTCGCCCCCAAAATGGCCGGAAAACCGTAGCCGCAAGGCCCGAACATGCCCGGGGCCAGATACTTGCGCCCTTCCTCGAAGGTCGGATAGGCATTGCCGATGGCGCAGTTGTTGCCGATGTCCGAAGAGATGATGGCCTCTTTGGGAAGCGCTTTGATGATGGCACGCCACGCCATGCGGGCGGTCATTTTTCCCGGTTCGTTGTCTTTTGCGCGTTGGTTCCAGGTGGTGCCGGGGTCGTCTTCTTCGTGGTCCATGGTGGCCAATTCCCGGGCCCAGTCCGTTTTGATTTTTTCAATGGTCGCCTTGCGCGCCTCGCGACCGTCGTCACCAGCCGTGGCGGTAAGTCGGGCAAGAATGGCCTTGGTCACTTTCTTCGCGTCCCCGGCGATGCCTACGGTGACCGGTTTGGTCAAGCCGATGCGGTTGGGGTTCATGTCAACCTGGATGATTGACGCCTTGGCGGGCCAGTAATCGATCCCGTAGCCCGGCAGGGTGGAGAAGGGGTTCAAACGAGTGCCGAGGGCCAGAACGACATCCGCCTTGGAAATCAGCT
>JASFIA010000044.1:0-9863 GCA_050122915.1 Desulfobacterales bacterium
CACCCGCGGCTGAATTTCCTCTACTGCTCAAATCAGCGTCCTGGGAGGACGAGTTGATCGGGGCAAGCACACAAAACAACGAAACCCCGTCTATCACTTTGCACCAGACGGGGTTTCAGAATCCATTCATGCTTACCTCTCGGTGACGATTTGAGCCTCTGCTCAAATCATGCTGACAAAACCAGACGAATCTAAAAATGTCAAGCAATGTTAGGTTGCTGGGAACCGACACCGGCTGACCATTCTTGTCCTAATCACCAGATCATGACACAAAAACAGTTTGGACATTCAAGCCCGACCGTGCCATTGAACGTGTATGCGCACCTAATGAGACCTGTGAATCACGAGGCGATGGGCAGGCTTGAAAACACCGTTTTTTGCAGTACCGGTCACAAAACGGTCACAACGCAGGAAATTATCTAATCGATGAAAACCAAAAGCGCACGGCATAATGTAGATCACACAGCATTACATCCTGAAACCTCCAAAAGAAAAGGGGTTACAAGCACCGATGCCTGTAACCCCTTGACATGTCTGGTGGGCGGTACTGGGATTGAACCAGTGACTTCTACCGTGTGAAGGTAGCACTCTCCCGCTGAGTTAACCGCCCATTTTTAGATGTCGACCATTTCCTTAAGCTGTTTTCCGACCTTGAAGAACGGCAGTTTTTTGGAGGAAACCTTTATTTTTTCGCCAGTTTTTGGGTTTCGACCCGTATAGGCCTTGTAATGATTGACGCTGAAACTGCCAAAACCTCTGATTTCGACCCGGCTGCCGTTGCACAGTGAGTCTTCTATGGCTTGAAAAAAGAGTGTGACGACCTGCTCGGCTTCCTTACGGCTGAGATTGGCCCGATCTTTCAGGGCTTCCATCAGGTCAGATCGATTCATGGAGTCTCCTTCAATCTTCAAGTTCCAAAAAAGCCGGGCAGTTAGCTAAGCAGATAAAGCCAAAACATATCCATAATGCTATGTTCAAGTCAAGTTAATTTTTCTCTCCATTATCTTCTCTGCCAGGCTCAAGTTTTGCATCTGTCAGTCCCGTGGTCTCATAATTCCCTAACGTCGGTGACGACTCGGCAGGGACGGCTTTGTCTCCTTTAATCATCCGCTGATTATCTTTGGTTTCGAGGGGTTCTTCCGTTGACGAGTTTGTCGGCACTCCCTCGCGACGGTGGTCGAGGGTCGAAGAGGCGGCGTGATCAGATGCCGGGATCGGAGGCCTCATGGGGTCGCGTTGTGTTGAGGATTTGGTTTCATCTTCCGGAATCAGGGTGCCGGTATCACCTGATTCCATACCCGATCCCCCATCGTCTTCAGTTTCCGTGTCCTGAAGGATTTTCCTGTTTTCGCTCTTTGGGGGGTGGAACGGCACGGATGCCGCACCGGGGCTTTTGGTTTCCAGCGGTAGAGTTCTCTGTTCCTGGGCCGACGGTTCATCGGTCGCACCCAGTGCTTCAATTTCCTTCAGAGTGGGAAGGTCCCTGATATCCCTTAGGTCGAACAATTCGAGGAACCGTTTGGTGGTGGCATAAATCATCGGCCGGCCGGGGATGTCTTTTCGGCCCAGAACCCGAACAAGCTTTTTTTCGAGCAGCATCCGAAGGACGCCCCCGCTGTCCACACCCCTTATGTGCTCGATGTCTGACCGGATAATCGGCTGTTTGTAGGCAATGATCGCCAGGGTTTCCAGTGCGGCGCGGCTGAGTTTCACAGGGCTGGGTTTGACCAGTTCCTGGACCCACTCCGCGTATCGGGGCCTCGTCCGCAACTGGTAGCCGCCCGCGATGTGTTTCAGGTAAAACCCGCCTCCTCTTGCCTCGTATTCTTCGGAGAGGCGCCTTAGGGCTTCGGCAATATCGGCCTTTTCTGCCGGGGAAACGACTTCTTTGATTCTTTCCACGGTCAGTGGCTCCTCGGTCACGAAGAGCAGACACTCGATAATGGCCGTAAGGTCTTCCATTACTGGTAGAAAAACCGGATGATGCCGGATTGGGTATGTTGGGTAAAGGTGAGTAATTGGAGCTTCACCATCTCTAAAACCGCCAGAAAGGTGACGATGATGTCCACCCTACTGGCATCAGCGTCAAAGAGTTCCGTAAAGGTCAGGGAACCTCGCTTCTCGAAAAGATCCACCAGCTGATTCAGTCGGTCCTGTACCGACAGATGCTCCGATTCAAGTTCAACGAGATGCTCCCCTTCGGCGTTGTCGAGGATCCTTTTGAACGCGTCGATCAGCTCAAACAGTCCGACACGGATCTCACGATCTTCGAATTCGACCATATCGCCCCCTTCGAGTGCGGGGCGGATGAAGGTGTGTTCCCCCAGCATATGGCGCCGGCTTAGTTCGTCGGCTGCGGATTTGATCTGCAGGTACTCCAGCAGCGGGCGGGCGATTTCGTCGCGGGGGTCCTCGTATTCATCGCCGTCCTCGTAGGCCGGCAGCAGCATCCGTGACTTGATTTGAATGAGGGTGGCGGCCATGACCAGGAAATCCCCTGCCACATCGATATTCATGGATTTCATCCATTCCAGATATCCCAAATACCGCTCGGTGATGAAAGCGATGGGGATATCGTAGATGTCCAGCTCATTCTTGCGAATGAGATGGATGAGGAGATCCATTGGCCCTTCGAAAACGTTCTCGAGCCTGACTTTGTAACCGTCGGCATCGACGGAGGCGTCGTCCGAGAGAAGGCCCGCTTGCCGATCGCTCTGGATGTCAGAATGAACCATCGCGGTCATCCCTTGTCATACGCCGACGGACTGGACTCCGATGGCTTGCCGAATCTGGCGGAGGAATGGGCGGCTGATCTCTCTGGCGCGCTCCGCACCCTGCAAGAGGTGTTTTTCGATATCGTCGGGGTGTTGAACGAGATCCTCAAATCGGCGCCGAGGCTCGGCTAACGTACCGTTGATCAGTTCGAAGAGCGTTTGCTTCATTTCTCCCCAAGAGATCCCCTCCGCATATCGCCTGCCCATGGCATTCACTGCCCTTGGGGATGCGAACGCTTGGTAAATTTCAAATAGGGTGCAACCCTCAGGATCTTTGGGTTCGTCCGGCCCCTGGGAGTTGGTTTTGATCTTCATGATGAGTTTGCGCAGTTTCTTTTCGGCAACAAAGAGGGGGATGGTATTGTTATAGCTTTTGCTCATTTTCCTGCCGTCCAGACCGGAGAGCACAGCGGTCTTCTCGTCCGTGACCGCCTCAGGGAGAACAAAGGTCTCGCCGAACACATGATTGAAGCGCTGGGCGATGTCTCTTGCCATTTCGATGTGTTGAATCTGGTCTTTGCCAACGGGAATTCTTGTGGCTTTGAACATGAGAATGTCAGCGGCCATAAGAATCGGATAGCTGTAAAGGCCCATGGTGATGCCCCTGTCGGGATCTCCGGAACGGTCGTCCTCGTTTTCCTGGACTGCCGCCTTGTAGGCATGGGCTCTGTTCATCAACCCCTTGGCGGTCACGCAGGTCAGTATCCAGGTGAGTTCGGGAATTTCGGGGACATCTGTCTGCCGGTAAAAGACCGACGTATCGGTATCGAGCCCTAAAGCGAGCCATGCCGCCGCCACCTCCAGTGTGGACCGGCGCATGGATTCAGGATCCTGGCATTTGATCAGCGCGTGGTAGTCGGCCAGGAAATAAAAAGACGATGAGTTGGGGTCTTGGCTGGCCTCTATAGCCGGTCGAATGGCTCCGACATAGTTACCGATATGGGGGGTGCCTGTTGTCGTGATGCCCGTGAGGATGAGTTGTTTGTCCATGCGCTTCCTATAGACGTGTCCCTGAGTTCGCTTCTATTTTTCGGGCTGCTGCCTGATGGCCATCTTCTCTTTGACAAAGGCCAATTCGTCCCCGCGGCTCTCGAGTTTACCATTGAGCTTCATATCGCGGATCGCATCCAAGATTTCCCTGTAGATCGGACCTGGAGATAGGCCCATCGATTTAAGCTCGTTGCCGGAAATCTCAGGTGTCACGTGTCTCAATTGAAGGCAATAGCGCGATATGGAACGGCGGACGGCTTCCGATTTGGTGATCGACATCATAAAAAGGAGGACCTCCGTCCGGAAGCCTTTCAGGACGTGGAACAGGGCGCTATTGGCTTTGGGAATCCGATTTTCGAGCCGGAAAAGAGAGCGCTCGGCCTCCAGACGCTCTTTGCAGAAGATTGCCAGCAATCGCGGAGTCAGTTCCAACCGCTTGCCAATGTTGTTGGCCGTCTCACGGTTCATTCCATGGAGCACCCCCATGAAATAAACGGCCCACTTCATATAGGAATCCTCCAGAAAAAGCAAATCATACCAGGCGACCACCTTCCGGGTCGAGTTGAAGCGATCCTCGAGGGGCGTATCCCACTGAATAGCGGGATGAATCGCCTTCAATAGGTCGAAGTCGTCCAAGCGCCCCATGGCGGGGGTGGGGTTGTCCTCGGATAGAATGTGCTTGAGTTCGGAAAGAATCCGGCGGCCGCTCAACCGGTTGAAAAAATCCATATCGACGGCGTTTTGGATGAGTTTCTTGGTGAGCTTTCCAATGGAAAACCCGAACCGCTGCTCAAATCGAATGGCCCTGAAAGCGCGGGTCGGGTCCTCTACGAAGCTGAGGTTGTGCAGTACCCGGATATGACGTTCCTTGATATCCTTGAAAGCGGAGAAAAAATCGATAAGGGTGCCGAATCGGCCCGGATTCAATTGAATGGCAAGGGTATTGATGGTGAAATCACGCCTGAAAAGATCCAGTTTGATAGAGCTCATTTCTACGGTCGGCAAGGCAGCCGGGAACTGATAGTACTCCATCCGGGCCGATGCCACATCGACTTTGTCACCGTTTTGAAAGGTGATGACTGCGGTGCCGAATTTTGCGTGGCTGTGAACCCGAGCACCCACTTTTTCGCTGTAAGATCGAGCAAACCGGATGCCGTCGCCTTCGATGACGATATCCATGTCCTCCGTGGGTCTATACAGATAGAGGTCACGGACAAAACCCCCGACAACATAGGCACCCCAGCCGAAGGTTTCGGCGGTTTTCCCGATGTCCGTTAAGATAGCGAGGACCCTCTCGGACAGTCTCTCCTCCATGAACTTTCTTATCGTCCGTGTACGGGCATGTACCGGATGGTTTTCGTTCGGTATCGACCGATCTTTGGATGCATTCTGACGACGGACGAGCAGATTCAGGAGGTCGGTCCGGGTGATGACGCCTTTGATGGTGCGTCCCTCCATGACCGGAAGGATGCGTTGTTTGTTTTCGATAATTTTTTCTTGAATTTCCTCGATATCGGCTTCCATGCCAACCGTGGCGTATTCCGTATTCGCATATTCGCCGACGCCGACGCCTCCCAGGTCATGATAGAGGGCTTTTTCAATGACCTGACGCGTAATGTAGCCGACCAGTTCCTGACGTCCGTCAATAGTTTGCTGAACTAGGAGGGCGTTAATGTTATAGCGGGTGAGCAACTGGGCCGCCGTTTTGCAGGTAGACTGGATATCCACGGCGATCGGGGGGGCGGACATCAACTCGGCGGCGTGACGTTTTGAGCGCACCGACCGGTAGAGGATGTCGATGAGATCATGTTCCGTCTGGGCAAGGGTTTTGTGTTTTACAGTGGCTGCGGCCGCATAGGGGTGGCCTCCCCCACCGAATGGGGATATGATGGCGCTTGCGTCCACTTCCGGAACGCGGCTTCTTCCTACGATGTAGATTTTGTTCTGCATCCGTGCGATGGCAAAGACCGCATCCAGATCCTCCATACGGATCATTTTGTGAACCAGGAGGGCGAAATCAGGCATGTAGTCGTCGGTGGTGACGCTGGTGACCACCACGTCGATACCGTTGATGGGATGTCTGACGGAAGCCTCGAACATATCGTTGAGTAGACCGACTTGCCCCGGTGTGAGCTCGCGGCTGATCAGGCTCGATATGGTGTTGAGATTGGCCCCCTTGGAGACAAGGAAGGCTGCGATTTCGAGATCCCTGTCGGTGGTCGAGGGAAAGGTGAACGAGCCCGTATCCTCATAGATGCCGAGGCACATGATCGTCGCCTCATCCGCGCTGATCTCGATCCCGCGACGCCGAATCTCCTCGACAATCAGTGTGACGTTGGCTCCCGTGAGGTCGTGTACGACCATGTCGCCGGCGATATCGTTTTCGGAGGCCGGGTGGTGGTCGTAGATATGGATTTCCAGCGGGTCCAAGGCCAGCAGATCCCCGAGGGGGCCGATCCTTCCTCGGTGCCGGGTGTCTACGAGTACCAGGCGCTTGACCGATTCGAAGACGATATCCTTGATATCTGCCATGTTGAACAGATATACCATCGATTGTATGAAGAAGTTCCTCAGGTTTTTTTCATGGGATCCTGGGAACACCACGACGGCCTCGGGGTAGAGCTTCTGGGCGGCCAACATCGATGCCATGGCGTCAAAATCGGCATTGAGATGGGTGGTGATGACCGTTAATCCGTTTTGGGTGGAGAGCCCTGTAGCCATGTCAACTGTCCTGATACCCTAAAGATTCTATGCGATAGGACGATAAGTAGACTGAAGGATGATGACGAAAACCACTCGACAAATTTCGCATATCTCTATGGATTCATCAATTGATTTCCGTTTGTTACAAGGAAAGAATGGCAACTCTCGTTCAACAGCCCGTCCCTCGATGCCTGAGACCGTCAAGCGTCCAGACCAATGGGAGTGAATGCAATGAATAGCCGTTTAATTTCGCCGGACAGAAAGTGGCGGGATGGAGGCCAGGGGGGGCGACGACACCGCTGCCCCCTTTGGGGTATAGGGTTTGACAACAATTACAGAAATTGACTATTTCAAGGCCTTAATTTTTCCTTTTGGGCGATCGGGTCATTGGCGGGAAAGCGACGGGCTTGCCGTCGCCATCGTGTCGTGATGGAACCGGTGTCGCGCCAACCACCGAGCGGTCGGCTATAGCGGGGAACCGCCACGGAGACGGAAGAAAGAGACTGGTTTAGCCTCGAATCGAATCAAGGAGGATACATCAATGCCGGCCTATATCTGGACGGGAAAGAACCGAAAAGGGGAAATGCAGAAAGGAGAAATGGAGGCCTCCAGCGAAGACGCTGTGAAAAACAACCTTTCCCGAATGCGCATTTCCCCCACGAAAATCAAGAAAAAGCCCAAAGACCTCTTTGAGAATGTCTCGTTTCTTCAACCGGGCATTAAGCAGCGGGATATCATTCTGTTCTGCAGGCAGTTTTCAACGATGATCGATGCGGGGCTGCCCATCATCCAGTGTCTGGATATTCTGTACACCCAGCAGGAGAACAAAACCTTTAAAAAGATGCTCAAAGACATCAAGGACAATGTGGAAAGCGGTTCCACACTTGCTGAGGCGTTGAAGAAATACCCTAAGCATTTCGACGATCTCTTCGTCAATATGGTCCATGCCGGTGAGACCGGCGGTGTGCTCGACACCATCCTCCGGCGACTCTCCAACTACATGGAAAAGGCGGCCAAGCTCAAGTCCAAAGTCAAGGGCGCCATGACCTATCCTATCGTGACCATCGTCATCGCAATCGTCGTTCTGGTCGTCATTCTGGTGTTCGTCATCCCCGTGTTCCAGGAAATGTTTTCCAGTTTCGGCTCCGAACTCCCCGGGCCCACAAAGATGGTCATCGCCATGAGCGATTTTGTGAAGAGCAATTTCCTTTACATCCTCATTGCCGTCGTCCTGTTTGGCGTGGCCTTTTCAAGAACATACAAAACCGACAAAGGTCGGAGCGCTATCGACAAAAGCGCCCTTCGACTGCCTATTTTCGGTGATCTCATCCGCAAGGTTGCGGTGGCAAAGTTTACCCGCACAATGGGAACGATGCTCTCCAGCGGGGTGGCAATTTTGGAGGCACTCGATATCGTCGGTAAAACAGCCGGGAACAAAACCATCGAGAATGCCATCTATGACTGTCGGCAGGGAATCGCCGAGGGCCGCACCATGGCTGATCCGTTGGCCGAAAGCGGGGTCTTCCCGTCGATGGTGGTTCAGATGATATCCGTGGGGGAAGCCACAGGCGCATTGGATGCGATGTTGGGGAAAATTGCTGATTTTTATGACGAAGAAGTCGATCAAGCCGTTGAAAATCTGACGTCCCTCATCGAACCGTTCATGCTGGTGTTTTTAGGCGTGACGATCGGGGGCCTGGTCGTCGCCATGTACCTGCCGATCTTCAAGATGGCCGGTAACATTACCTAACCATTGTCGACCCTCGATATCATTCTGCCCAGCTTCCCCCGGATTCCATGGATTTTTGGGGAGGTTGGGCGTTTCTTTTTCTTCCCTTCAGTCAGACGGACGCTATGTATTCATCAGCCAGCAAATACGACAGCGAACTGAGGCCCAAGCTCAAATGGCTGATCATTTCCCGTCTTGCTTTCTCCACCCTCCTTTTCGGCTCGACCGTCGTATTGCACCTTTCCAAGTCTCAGGATACGGCCAGTGGCGCGTTGGTTATCCTCTACGGTATTATCAGTGCGATTTACATCCTGTCGGTGGTATATGCTGTTTTACTGCGGACCTTGAAGCGGGTGGAGGTGCAGGCGTATGTCCAAACCAGCATCGACACCCTGATTGTCTCACTGATCGTTTTTTTAACCGGCAGCTACGCTAGCATTTTCGTTTTTCTCTATCCCCTGGTCATTATCTATACAAGCATGCTGGTTTACCGTTACGGCAGTTTTCTGATGGCAGCCGTGTGCGGTGTGGAATATTCCGTGCTGGTCTGCTTCGAGTACACCGGGTTCCTTTCCCCCATGGCGCTTTCTGAAGTCAAAGCGGCTTCCCATTACCCTCTCGATTCGGTTATCTATCGGGTATTGATCACGGTCGGGGCATGCTTCGCAGTGGCCTTTTTAAGCAGTATCCTTTCAGAACAAGCCCGGAAGACCCGTCAGGAACTGAGGGCAATGGAGGAGCAGATCCGGCGTGTGGAAAAAATGGCGGCTGTCGGAGAGATGGGCGCCGGCCTGGCCCACGAAATAAAAAACCCTCTGGCGTCGATCACCGGAGCCATACAACTGCTCAGGGACGAAATGAATTATGATCCCGGAATCGACAAGCTGATGCAGATTATTCTCAGAGAGGCGGACCGGTTGAGCACCCTGGTCAGCAATTTTTTGCTGTTCGCCCGGCCCCCGTCCGGCAGGCGGGAGCCGCTTCAACTGGATGCCGCCATACCCGATACCATCGCTCTTTTCGAAAAAAACAAAAAATGCCGAGAGCATATCCGGATCAACTACGGTGGCGACTCAAATCTCTGGCTGGAAATGGACCCCGATCATTTCCGGCAGATTCTGTGGAATTTATTGGTGAATGCCGCCGAAGCCATCAGCGGTGAGGGGACGATAGACATCCATCAATCCCGTGGGAGGGATCATCAAGTGCGCATCCGAATTTCCGATAGCGGGTGCGGCATGGAAAGCGAGATTCAACGAACGGTTTTCGATCCCTTTTTTACCACAAAGGCCAGTGGAACTGGACTGGGATTGTCCATCGTTCACCGTATTGTAGAATTCTATGGCGGCCAGTTGGAGCTTGACAGCGAACCTGGTAAAGGAACGGATTTTGTTATCAAATTAAGGGGAATCACCGGCCCCGATGGGCTTGACACCAGACGTTAAATCGATTAGTAAACACAAGTTATCCCATTCATCTGGAAGGTGTTTTCTTCTCAGGGAATGGGCTTTTTTATAACAACAGCATCGAGGTGCCACCGGGCAGACGATGATTATGAGCACATTAGCAGAAACTGCAACGGATCTGGTGTCGAAGCGACGGGAAAAGGCATCTGAACTCAAGGAGCGCCGTGTCGCTTTATATCCCAACCACTTCAAGGTAACTCA
>JASFIA010000045.1:0-9851 GCA_050122915.1 Desulfobacterales bacterium
TTTTTACCGACGTAGATCACTTCTGCCTTCGGATTCTTATGCTCCAACAGGGCCGGTGCGGCCAGGTAGTCGTAGACCACCACATCCGCCGATTCAATGCACGCCTTCCCCTTGACGGTGATGAGCCCCGGATCGCCGGGACCGGCTCCAACCAGATAAACGATACCGCTCATTGGGATTCCATATTCTGTTGAAGATCGTTGAGAATGGTTTTCGCGCCGCGGTCGAGAAGGGTTTCTGCCAGTTTCAACCCCAGGGCGCCGGCATTGACCACGGGGCCTCGGGCCATGGATTTGATGACGGTTTGTCCGCTGAGGTCTGCGACGAGGCCTGTAAGCTCGACCTCGTCGCCATCGACGGAGGCGTGACCGGCGATCGGTACCTGGCATCCCCCCTCCAGCCGATGCAAAAAGGACCGTTCAGCGGTCACGGCGCACCGGGTATCCCAGTCTTCCAAGGGAGCGATCAACGGATGAACCCGAGGGTCGTTCTGCCGGATTTCGACGCAAAGCGCTCCCTGTCCGACGGCGGGGAGCATGATCTGTTCTTCCAGAAGCTCGGTAATGCGCGATGCCAGTCCCAGTCGGCGGACGCCGGCCGCTGCCAGGATGATGGCATCAAAGTCTCCGGTGTCGAGTTTGCGAAGCCGGGTGTCCAGGTTGCCCCTCAGGGGACGTATCCTGAGGTCGGGTCGGATATGAAGAATCTGGGACCCCCGCCGGAGGCTGCTGGTTCCGATGACGGCTCCTTCGGGAAGCCCCGACAGCCCGGAGGCGGATGCGGCAATCAGGGCATCTTTAGGATTTTCCCTTGCCGGAACGGCTCCGATGGCGAGGCCTTCAGGAATGTCGGACGGCATATCCTTCATACTGTGGACCGCCAAGTCGATTCGACCGTCCAGAAGGGCCTCCTCGATTTCTTTCACGAACAGCCCTTTTCCCCCCACCTTCGCCAGCGGTACATCGAGGATCTTGTCGCCCTTGGTCTTGATGACGGTCAATTCGACATGAATTCCCGGATGATGTCGTTTTAGGGTGTCTTTGACCCAGTTGGCCTGCCACAAGGCCAGTTGGCTGCCTCGGGTACCGATGTGAATTCTATCGGTCATCAGTGACCGCACCCGGCACAGCTGGAGGCCGAGCAGCCTCCGCAGGAAGAGGCTGCAGCAGTGGATTTCATGGTCTGGCCTCCGTCGCCCTTGCTGTAGAAAGAACAGGAGGACATCATTCGGCAAAGTTTTTGCGAGCTGCAGGCGTCGCAGGCATCCGGCTCGCCGCCGGCGATCACCAGGTATTCGAAGGTGCGTCCGCAGTCCTGACATTCATACTCGTAAATCGGCATATGGTTGGCTCCTATAGTCTGGAAAATATCGGTGGGCCGGTGACATCCACCACCATAATAATGCCTGCCGCCGGGGATGCCAACGGTCTGGATAGATGTCATTCGGTGATTCCCTTTGCGTCAGGCCGGATGCCGGCCCGGGTACAGCCGCTCCTCGGTCAAGGCACAGATCATGTGGGCCATCAGAATGTGGGCTTCCTGGATCCTTGCCGTGTCGTCGGACGGCACCCGAAGAACGATATCGGCCATTGAGGCCAGCCGTCCGCCGCGACCGGTCATTACCAGGGTTCGAAGTCCCATGGCCGCAGCTTGGTCGATGGCCGTCGTGACATTCGTCGAGTTGCCGCTGGTGCTGATGCCCCAGGCAAGGTCGTCGGTCTGGCCGATGGCGCGAACCTGCCTGGCGAAAATGTCATTGAAGTGACTGTCGTTGGCGATGCTGGTCAGAATGGAGCTGTCCGTGGTCAAGGCGATGGCCGCCAAGGGGGGGCGTTCGATCTTGAATCGATTGACGAACTCGGCGGCGATGTGCTGGCTGTCGGCGGCGCTTCCCCCATTTCCGAAGATGAGAACCTTGTGCCCGGATGCGATGCAGGCGGCCACCGCATCGACACTGGCCGCAAGGGCCTGGCGGTTGGCGTGGATAGCGGCGCGGGCAACCGCTACACTCGAATCAAGAATACCGTCGATGCCTTGCGGGATGACGGCCGACTGCCTATCGGGGATGGTCATGACGCCGCCTGGGTCAGTCGCGCTTCGAGCTCATGGATGATCGGTTCGCATGGCTGGCCGAGGTCTTTTGCCTTGCGGTATTCCTCCAACGCCTCGGTCTCGAGCCCGGCCTTTCGATAGAGATCGGCAAGGTGTTGCCGGAAGCGGCCGTTTTCGGGCTCGATGTCGACGCTTTGTTTTGTGAATGTGATGCAGAGATCCAGGTTTTCACCGCGATCGGCATAGAGAACACCCAGGGAGGCTAGCGCGTCTGCATCGTTGGGGTGCAGCCGGATGGCTTTTTTGTATTCGGCAATAGCTGCTTCGGTGTCGCCCTGCCGCTGAAGAATATCTCCAACGAGCCGGCAGGCAGGGGCCGATGAGGAATCGATGTCGATGGCGGCTTCCAGATAGGCGAGGGCTTCTTCGTCCCGCTCCAACTCCACCAGAAGTTTTCCAATTTGAAACTGGATTTCGAACACATCCCCACCCTGTGGGGCTGCTTTTGTAAAAAAGGCCAGAGCCTTCTCAGGATTGCCTTTCAGTTGATAGATTAAACCGGCATTGTAGAGTGCCGTGACTTCCTGGGGAGCGGCGGCGATTGCGGCTTCAAACGCGCCGAGGGCTCTGTCGTAGTCCTCTTTGATGCCGTAGCACACCCCCAGGCTGTTTAGAATGTTGGCGTTGGCCGGATCCATAGCCAGAGCGGTTTCAAACTCGGTGACGGCACCGTCGATGTCACCGTTTTGATAGAGGATGTCACCGCTGACGTTGAGGCTGACCGCATCGAACTGGGCGCTAGCGTTGGGGCCGAAGAAGGCGGCATGATCAACGGCTTTGCGTGTATTGCGGATGGTTTCCTCTTGGGTGAAGGTATGGAGAGGATAGTGGGTGATGCCCGTGATAACGGTTCCCGACTGAAGGGACTGTAAGGATTCCCGGATGGCGGCTGACGTCTCCTCAGCGGTTTCGGCGCATCCACCCGGGGAGACCCAGCCCATCAGATCCTCCTCAATAAATCCCCACAGCCCGCCTGCGGCTTCCAATACCGCCGCCACAGCCGTTGCCACTGCAATGGCGTCGGTCGGCGCCGGAGGGCTGTCCTGAGAGTCCGAGCAGGGCAGGTCGATGCGCACGGCCATCGCGGCAAACGGTTCTGAATCATTGACAGCGGAGAGGGCGGCATCGATAAATACTTTACCTGACGGCCGGTCGGGGAAAGCGTCCCGCAGGGCATCGGCGACGGTGACGGCCGGCGTTTGGCAGGAGGCCTCCGGCACCGGCTCAGCCTCGGCGACGGCCGTGGGCCATGGCATGAGGAAGGGCTGGGAAGAGAACAGATCTCTGGACTTAACGGTCGGGTGTCGTGTCATTGATCACAAACTCGTTTGGTTGCGGTTTCTATCGTGGCAAAATCGTTCTCTGAAAGGGTGCGGACGTCGAGGACGAAACGATCGTTTTCGATGCGGCCGATGATGGGTGGATCGTTGGCGCGCATTTGCGATTCGACGGCGCTTGCCGACCGGCCCTCGACCTGAATGGCCAGGCAGCGGCTTGGAAGATCCAGAAGTGGGAGCGCGCCTCCACCGGCTTTGGAGATCCCGGTGATCTGCTCGATGCGGATTCGTCGGCCCCCCGCGGCCTTCAGTCGCACGGCCAATCGTTCGGCTCGGCCTTCCACTGCCGATGGGCTCATGGTGACCATCGCCAGAGTCGGGATTTCGGCGACGGCCCTCCGCTCGTCCCGATAGAGCCGAAGGGTGGACTCCAGCGCTGCGAGGGTCATCTTGTCGATTCGAAGCGCGCGGGCGAGGGGATTGGTCTTGACTCGGTCGATGATGTCTTTGCGGCCGACGATGAGCCCGGCCTGGGGACCGCCCAGAAGCTTGTCTCCGCTGAAGGTAACCACATCCACCCCGGCGGCGACGGATTCCTGAACGGTGGGCTCTTTTTGTAGACCATAGGCTGAAAAATCCACAAAGGTGCCGCTGCCCAGATCCTCCATGACCGGAATCTTCAGGGGGCGGCCGAGGCCGGCGAGTTCTTTTAGGCTGACGGCTTTGGTGAACCCCACAATGCTGAAATTGCTCTGGTGAACCTTAAGGAGCAGGGCCGTGTTCTCACCGACGGCTGCGGCATAGTCTTTCAGA
This sequence comes from Desulfobacterales bacterium, assembly GCA_050122915.1. Classification (GTDB taxonomy): domain Bacteria; phylum Desulfobacterota; class Desulfobacteria; order Desulfobacterales; family UBA5852; genus CALNZV01. Next base: position 4,203 of record JASFIA010000045.1, read on the forward strand.
TGGGTTCGGTTGGTGGTCCCCACTTCCCTGAGCATGGCCCCGCTCTTTTCCATCACGTCCGGGACCCTGAAGGCCCCTCCGATTTCGACGAGTTCACCCCGGGAAACGATCACTTCTCGATTTCGTGCCAGGGTGTCGAGGCACAGAAGCACCGCTGCGGCATTGTTGTTGACCACCATGGCGGCCTCGGCACCGCTGATTTCCGACAGAAGACCCTCGACGGGGGTATGGCGGGAGCCTCGTCTTCCAGCTCCGAGGTCGTACTCCAGGTTGGAATAGCGTTCGGAGATCCGCCGGACGTTCTCAACGGCTTCCGCGGCCAGCAGGGACCGGCCAAGGTTGGTGTGAACCACCACGCCGGTTCCATTGACCACCGGTTGGAGATTGGGGCGCATGGCGCATTCGGCTATGGCTGCCGCCTGGCGGAGAATTTCCGCATCGGCGGTTTCATGACCGGGAAGAGGGGTCTGGGTATCCAGCATCCGGTCTCTGAGGCGGTCGATCACACGACGGACGGCATTGGTCAAAACGCTGCGGGGCAGGGCCTCCAGTGCCGCATCGCCGCCGGCCAGGTTCATCACCCGGTCCACCCCCGGCAGTTGTTTAAGGAGATCTTGTTTGTCCACGGGTTCCGTCCCGGATGTTCACGCTTTCCTGTGCTGACATCGACCACCGTCGCCAAGGGGAACCTTTACCCCTTTGGTGAAAGCAAATTTAATATCATTAAAACATGAACTATTTCAATAGTTTTCTTTTAAATGGCGCTTTCGTGCTTTACCATGTCCCCACGATGGGATAGGACCCATGCATTGCCATCGAAACCCAATAGACGAGGGAGGGCCAAGCGGTGGAGCAAGGAGCCAACCGGATCGTTTTCCCCCTGGACGTGTCGTCTTCGTCGGCCGCGATTGACCTGGCCGGACGCCTTGCCGGACGAGTGGGGCTTTTCAAGATCGGTCTCGAGCTGTTCATTCGATCGGGCCCGGATATCGTGTCCGCCATCCGTGAGCGCACCAGCGCGGAGATCTTTCTTGATTTGAAGCTCCATGACATCCCAGAGACCGTTCGCAGGGCCATGGTGTCGGTCGCCGATCTCGGCGTGCGGTTTGTCACGGTTCACTGCGGCGAATCACCGAAGATGCTCGAAGCGGCCGTTACCGGTGCAGACGGCAGGGTGGCGGTTCTGGGAGTCACGGTGTTGACAAGTGTCTCGGCGGCGGACTTGAAGGCCTCCGCCGTGACCATCTCCGTGGAAGACCTGGTGTTCAGGCGCGCGGCGGCGGCGCAATCGGCGGGGTGTGCCGGCATTGTCTGCTCGCCCCACGAGGCGTCGTCCGTCAAGTCTGCCTTCGGAAGCGGTTTCATAGCGGTCACTCCGGGAATCCGTCCGTCCTGGGAGGGGATGGAGAAGAATGACCAGCAGCGTGTCATGACCCCGGCAGAGGCCATTCGGGCCGGTTCCGATTATCTGGTTATCGGCCGGCCCATTCGGGATGCCGGGGAGCCGGCCTCAGCCGCCGGCCGCATCGCCCGGGAGATCGAGGGTGCTTTGGCTGAAAGGAAAGTGGATGGGGCTCCGGAAGCCTGATTGCGGGGATGCAGGCCGGGACGGCAAAGACCCTACAGGGGCGCCAGATGCCGGTAGATGAGGACGGCAACGATCACCGCCGCAAGGACCAGTGCGAAAAGCGCCTGGTCCCGGGTAAACCGAGGCAGCACCTCAGCCCTTGTCCAGGCCAAAGGCGCTGTGGAGCACCCGCACGGCAAGTTCCGCATATTTTTCAGTGATTACGCAGGAAATGCGGATCTCAGAAGTGGCGATCAGACGGATGTTGATATTGTCCGCCGCCAGGGCCGCAAACATTTTGGACGCCACGCCGGAGTGATTTTTCATCCCCACCCCGATCACCGATACCTTGGCGATTTCCGGGTCGCCCAGAACCGCTTCAGCCGATATTTCCTTTGCGACCCGCTCTTCGATTTCCATGGCCCGCTTGAATTCGGTTTTGGGAACGGTGAAGGTCATGTCGGTCTGGCCGCCGGATCGCATGTTTTGAATGATCATGTCCACCACGATGCCGGCTTCCGCGATGGGGGTGAACACCTTGGCGGCGATTCCAGGTTGGTCCGGGACTTTTTTGAGGGTGATGCGCGCTTGGTTTTTGTCGCAGGTGACCCCCGAAATTTCTAAACGCTCCATGCTGGGATCTTCATTGACGACCATCGTACCCTCCTCCTGGCTAAACGATGAACGCACATGAACGGGAACATTGTATTTTTTGGCAAATTCTACCGAGCGGATCTGGAGCACCTTCGCTCCCAGGCTGGCCATCTCCAGCATTTCGTCGTAGGAGATTTTTTTCATTTTTCTGGCTTTAGGGCAGATGTTGGGATCCGTCGTGTAGATGCCGTCCACGTCGGTATAAATTTCGCAAGCATCGGCTTTGATGGCCGCGGCGATGGCCACTGCGGTGGTGTCGGAGCCTCCGCGGCCCAAAGTGGTGATGTTTCCGGCGGGGTCGCAGCCCTGAAACCCCGCCACCACGACGATCCGCCGCCGGTCAAGATGCTCCATGATTCGCCGGGGGCCGATGTCCATAATCCGGGCATTGCCGAAACTGCAGTCAGTAACCACCTGGGCCTGATGCCCTAAAATCGAGGCGGCCGGATAGTTCATGGCACTGAGTGTCATGGCCAGCAAGGAGGCGGTGGTTTGCTCTCCGGTGGCCAGGAGCACATCGAGCTCGCGCCGATTCGGGGAATCGGTGATCTGGTCGGCCATTTTGAGAAGGCTGTCGGTGACGCCGGCCATCGCCGAAATCACCACCACCACGTCGTTACCCTCATCATAGGACTGGGCCACCCGCTTCGCCACGTTCCGGATGCGATCCAGGTCCGCAACCGAGGTACCCCCGAATTTTTGTACGATCAAGGCCATGATGCCTCCTTCAGGGCAAAGTCGACCTCCTGTAACAGATTCTCCGGTTCAAGTCCATATGCGCGAATGGATATCCGCCTGGCCTCGTCATCCCCGGGAGCGATTCGGATCCGAAGGCGATCTCCGAAAGCATAACCCTCCAACCGTTCGGCCCATTCAACGGCGATGACGGCTGGCCTGTCCAAGATATCGTCGATTCCGATGTCGCCGCCATCCCCTGGTCCGATCCGATAAAGATCGATATGGATGAAGGTCAGTCTGGCCGGGTATTCGTTGACGATGGTGTATGACGGACTGGTGACGGGAAGCGTTTCCGGAACGCCGAGCCCTCTGGCCAGGCCCTGGGCAAAACAGGTCTTGCCACTGCCCAATTCGCCTTCCAACAAAATGAGCACGGGTGAGCGTATAATGGATCCCAGAAGACAGGCCAGGCGCCGCGTCTCCGCTTCGGTCCGGCAGGTCATGGAAATGGGCGGCGTCTTAGGGGTGGCGGGGTCGTGCGTCATGAACGATCAAGTTGGATAACCATCTCGCGGACAGCCGACTCCAATCCGGTGAAAAGGGCGCGGGCGATGATGCCATGGCCGATCACACAGGCGTCGATCTCCTGGATTGTTGAAAGGGGAGGCACCGTGCCGTAGTTCAACCCGCAGCCGGCGGTGACGCGGAGTTTAAGTTTGGCGGCCAATTTGCTTGCATCCAAGATGCGGGCCAGCCGTCGCCGCCGGTTGACCGGATCGACGGTAAGCCCAAAGGCGCCGGTATGAATTTGCACGCCGTCGACGTTCAATCGATGTGCGCTTTTTATCTGATCGGGATCCGGCTCGACCAGGATTGATACCGGGATGCCGCTTCCCTGGATGTTGGCGACGATGTCGTCCAGCTCTTTTTGTTCGAGAATGAGATCGACCGTGGATGGGGTTTGCCGGTTCGCCGCATTCGCCTGCATGAGGGTAACGCCGTCAGGTTTGATATCGAGGGCCATGCCCATCATCTCCGATGTGGGCGCCATTCCCATGATCAGCTCGCCGTGGACCATTTCCTTGAGGATGCGCAGATCCCTCTCGGTGATCTGTGGATGGGTCGGGTGGTAATGGACGGATATTCCGCAGGCACCCCCGAGCTCCGCCAGAACCGCTCCCGCAGCGGGGTCGGGATAAGTGGATTCCTTTGAATTGCGAAGGACGGCCAACCCGTTTAGATTGACGATGAGTCCGGGCATCGGATGCTCCTGAATTCCATATCGGTCAACAGCGGTTGTCAGGGTTTCGAACGGCGGATGGCGGCCATCACCGCATCGGTTTTCCGCCACATGGCCGTTTCGGCTTCGGGCGACTGTTCGTGGTCGTATCCGAACAGATGAAGCATGCCGTGGAGGACGAGTTCCTCGAGACGATCGGCAAATGGGATTCCGGCGGCCTCGGCCTCCGATCTGCAGGTGTCCACGGAAACAACCACATCCCCAAGAAGATCGGGATTGAGATCGGAAAATGCCCCTTCCCGCATGGAGAACGCAATCACATTGGTCGGTCGTGGCTGACGGCGATAGTCCCGATTGATCGATTCGATTTCCTCATCGCTCACCAGGGAGAGGGAGACTTCACCGTCAGGACAGCCCAAGGCGTCTAAGATTCGCCGAACGGTCTCCCGCAATGTCTGAAGATCGATCGTTTCCCTGTTTTGCCGATTGTCGATCTGAATGTCCATCCCGTTGTTTCGCCTTGCCGTTGGCGGTGGACCGCCGTTCCGGGTATTCCACCCGATGGTGGTGGATCCCCGTCAAGATCTTGTTGAAGACCTTCGCAATGCTGTGGAGATCCTTGAGCGTCAACTCGCAGTTGTCCAGCTGTCCGTCTGAAAACACGGTTTTCACGAGATTCTGAACCATCCCCTGAATCCGGGAGGGGGTTGGGTTGTCAAGGGTCCGAGAGGCCGCCTCAACCACATCGGCCAGCATCACCAAACCGGCTTCCCGAGTTTGGGGTTTTGGGCCGGGGTAGCGAAAGTGGTCCATGTTGACGTTATCCTCTCCCTTGAGGGATTTGGCTTTCTCATAGAAAAAGCGGATGAGGCTCGTCCCGTGGTGCTGGCTGATGGTATCGATGATCACGCCACCCAATTTGTGCTGGCGGGCGATTTCCACGCCGTCCTTGATGTGGGCGATCAGGATGAGGGCGGACATGGACGGCGCCAGTTTGTCATGCCGGTTGCGGCCGCTCTGATTCTCGATGAAATAGGCGGGCTTTTTGATTTTCCCGATGTCGTGGTAGTAACCGCAGACTTTGCCCAAAAGGGGGTTGGCCCCGATTTCCGATGCGGCCGCCTCGACCATGCTTCCCACGATAACCGAATGGTGATAGGTGCCGGGGGCCTCGATCATGAGTTTTCTCATCATGGGCTGGTCGAGATTGGCGAGTTCGAGCAGCTTGATGTCCGATGAGTAGCCGAATAGGATTTCCGCCAGGGGGGCGATGCCGGCGGCGAGGATGCAGGACAGCAACCCGCCGATCAATCCGAAGGTCCAGTCCCATCCCAGGCGGGGAAAGGACACGTCGGCGTGGTAGATGGCAATGGCGGTGATGACAGCCATGTTGAGCAGGCCGGTTTTCATTCCAGCCTTGGCGAAGATTTTGCGCTCTCGACAGTCCTTCACCCAAAATGCGGCCATGGCGGAACCGGTCAGGGTAAACACCACCATGTCGAAGCTGCCG
>JASFIA010000046.1:0-9757 GCA_050122915.1 Desulfobacterales bacterium
GGAAGCCAGCAGGAGATCCCCCAGATCATTTTCGATCCGCAGCTTTCCTTCTATAACGGATACGGTCGATTCGCTTCCAATGGCGGTCAAGGCAACCTCGGTCCCTTCGATGGTACCGTTTACAAACGGGGTAAGGATGCGAAGCGAGCGTGGAACCCGGCTGAAGAAATGGACCGCTCCTTTGACCAAGTTCAACAGATAGGAAGGTTTTTCCTCCGGAGGAGTGATGGATACCGTTGTCTGCTGGTCCAGACGGACCACCGCATCGTTGGGCAATACCAGAGCGGCTCGGCTGTGGTCCATGACCCGAACGGTATCGCCGGCGCAAAGGGTGTCTTCCAGTTGGACAGGGGCCCAATTGGCGGCTTCTGACCGCCGAACCTCGACCGTGCCCTGAACCGACACCAGTTTCGCTACCCAATCCACACATCTTTCCGAGGAAAAGCCACCGGTGGTCGACAACAACACCATAGCCATCACTGCAAGAATCGATCGAACGCTTTTCAAGTCATAACTCCATGGGGTGTTTTGGGGTGAACCGCATCTGTCGATACCCGTTATTTTTCGCTCATGGAAACCGCCTTCACCGGAGCATCCGGTGGATTTTTCACGTAACCCTCACAACGGTTCAGGTAAAATGCCGATGGTCCGTCATCTTTGTCGATATCAAGGCACCGGGAAAAGGCCGACAGTGCCTCCGTCCATCGGCCGGTCTCAAACAGCAGCAAGGCTTCGGCAAACGTCTCCAGGAGTCGACGGTGGTGAGGTCTTTCGGTATCCCGATATCGGATCAGTTCGAACACCGACAAATGGGACCGCTTCCCATGGGGAAGAAAACGCCCCACATAGCGGGTGTTAAGCCCGCCGGTGCCGGTCGTTACTTCTCCGGACAGAAGAATTCGAGTGCCGAGGTGCTTGTTGAGGCCTTCCAGCCGTGAGGCCGAGTTGACGACATCCCCCACCGCCCGATATTCGAAATGATCCACGGCCCCCACATTACCGATCACGAGATTGCCGGCATGGAGCCCGATCCGGGTCGGCAACTGAATATCCTGGTGGGATCGGTTGAAGCGGTCTACGGACTCGAGAATATCCAGGGCAGCCAGGCAGGCTTGCTTTTTGTCCACCGATTCGGCCGGAGGGCTTGCCCATATGGCCATCATGGAGTCGCCGATGATATCCGAGATCAGCCCCCCCCTGACCTTGACCGGTTTGAAGATGGCCTCGTAGTATTGATTCAGGAGTTTGCTCAGCTGTTCCGGCGGCAAACGCTCTGACAGGCGGCTGTACTGAGCGGCATCGGTCACCAGGCAGACGCCGTAGGCCGTTGTTTGTCGATCGCTCATGTCGCTGTCGGAACTGGAGAGATCGGCCACCACCTGCTCGGGAAGGTAATAGCTGGCGGCCTTGGTGATTCGTCGGCGCTCTTCCTTGATGTGCCGATAGGCCAGAAAAAGGGAAATGGACAAGGCGATGGGGGCTTGAACCGTCAACGGAACCACGACGGGAGCCCACAGGTCATGGCGGGTGAACATGAGCTGCACGCTAATCAGGTAGGTCAATATCAGACCCGAGGCGATGGACAGGGAAACAGGGGGCCGAAAACACACGCAGACAATCCCCAGGAGTAATCCCCATGCCGCAATGATTCCCAGATGGACCGCAGGCGGCACGGGGACAACTTGCCTTCCCTCGAGAAGATTGCCAAAGGCGGTAGCGGCAATTTCAACACCGCTCATGTCGGGCCCGGTCTGGTCGGAGAAGACCGTGAAAAAATCATCCCGCTGTTCGGTTCGAAACCGCTCGGACAAACCGATGAACACGGCCTTCCCCTCTAACGTAAACCGGGGGTCCGGCAATCGGTCCTGAATCACTTCATGGTAGGAGAGGGTGGCGATTGTGCCGGCCGGACCGTAAAAATTCAGGTATCGACTGTCCGGTCCTTTGTAGAGCTCGATCAGGGAGTGCAGTAACCGGCTTGCCGGAAACGTTGGCCCGCCGGCTGATGACCACTCGGCGGGTGCGCTCCTGAACCACTCCCGAAGCCGCCGAATTCGGTGTTCCATTCCGAGACCCTTCCAGTCCTCAAACCGAAAATTCTTGCCGGAAGATGCAGGCGACAGTTGAATCATGTTCAGCAGGGCCGGGAGCTCCTTTTGGGCAAACACCTGAAAAGCGACCACCGGCAGGGTCGGCTGTTCGCCGGCTCCCGGTTTGAATGCCCAGTATTGGTTCACCCGGTAGGGTTTTTGGGGAAGTGGAAAGGGGGCCGAGGCGATGGCAGCCCGCTTCAGCTCAGGGATTGGAGGGATGGCATGCTCGATGTCCAGCAGCCCTGACGGGCCGCTTTTATCGACATCCCAGGGCATTCGGTCTTTTCGCAGATATTCGCAAAGAACGGTATTACCGGCATCTTGGATGGCCTGGGACAGCATGAGATCGTCGACGGGGTCGCGTTTTTCTCTGAACACCACATCAAAAACCACCACGGAAGCGCCTTTCTCTTTGAGCGTATTCACGAGGCGGGCGTGGATCGATCTCGGCCATTTTTGAGGCTCCAGGGGAAGGTCCAAGGCACGGGCGGACTGCCGATCCAAGGAAACAATGACCACATCTTCAGGTGCGGAGCGCTCCCCTCTTAGGGAGAAAAGAAGATCGAGCCCTAAGTTCTCCTCCCACTTAAGGCCGTTGGCCGCCATACTCATGAGGGCTCCGAGAAGAGCCAAGCCGACTCCCGACAGCATCATGTAGTGCTTATGGCGCCTGGAAAACCACTGCATGGATCGAGTCCGCGATAAGAATGAGCCTAACGGGGTGCCGCAAGCGATCATTGCCGTTGGGTTGGGCAGTGCCGGCTAAGATCCAAAGTGGCCAACTGTGAGATGACGAACCGCAAATACGAGGGTATGGCGCCGGCAAGAACGATCCTTCCGATTGTGTTTTGCCAGCGGTCAACTCTTCACCGCACCGTGTGTGGAAAAAACAAGCCGATATCCCCACCTGTCGCTATTGCTCATAACGGTATAACCGAAATAAGTCAATAAAACGAATGTGTTTCGTCAAGACAGCCATGGTTGTTCTTTATCGACGGCTTCGGTCGTACTCGAGACGCACGCCTCGGCAAGGGCCCTCGATCCGGCTGTTTCGATAGGCGATTTGTCCCGAAACCAGCGTCGCTGAAATCCGCGCTGGAAACACAACGCCCTCGAAGGGAGACCAACCGCAGCGGTAAAACAGCTGCCCGGTCGAAACCGTGGTGACGGCCGAGGGATCCACCAGGACCAGATCCGCCCAGTAGCCCTCCCTTATGAACCCCCGGTCCCTGATGTCAAACAGCCTGGCAGGCGCATGACATGCCTTGGCAACGATGAGTTCCAGGGAGACGGTCCCTTGGTGGACCAATGTCATCAACACCAGCAGGGCGTGCTGAACCAGTGGCAGGCCCGATGGGGCATCGAAATAGGATCGTATTTTTTCTGACAGGCAATGGGGCGCATGATCGGTTGCGATGACGTCGATGCGGTTGTCGATCAGAGCCGTTCGAAGCGCCTCACGGTCGGAAGCGGTTTTTATGGAGGGGTTGCATTTGATCAAATGGCCTTTTTCTTCGTAGTCGGCGGCGTCAAAAAAGAGATGATGGACGCACACCTCGGCAGTGATGGACTTGTCTTCCATGGGAGCGTCGGAGAGGAGATTCAATTCTTCCTGAGTGGTCAGGTGCAAGAGGTGCAGCCGTGCCTTGTGGCGCTTCGCCAGTTCCACCGCCAAGGATGACGAGCGGAAGCAGGCCTCACGGCTTCTGATCTCCGCATGGCACCGGGCGGGCACCTGGTCCCCGTAGCGGCGTCTGAATTCGGCCTCGTTTGAGAGAATGGTCGGCGTATCTTCGCAGTGGGTGGCGATGAGAACAGGAGATGAGGCGAAAATACCGTCTAGGATTCCAGGGTCGTCGACCAGCATATTTCCCGTCGACGCACCCATGAAGATTTTGACACCGCATGCATCCCCCGGATCGAGCGCCTTGACTTCCTCCAGGTTGTCATTGGAGGCCCCCAGGTAGAAACCATAATTGGCGACACTGGATTCTGCGGCGATGGCGAGCTTTTCGTCTAGCCGGTCCTTGGACAGGGTGGGAGGGAGGGTGTTTGGCATTTCCATGTAGCTGGTGACGCCTCCGGCAACGGCTGCCGTTGATTCCGAACGGATATCGCCTTTTGACGTGAGACCGGGTTCCCTGAAGTGAACCTGGTCATCGATGAGGCCCGGCAAAAGATAGTGGCCCTCGGCGTCGATCAACCGGTCATAGGGTCGTCCCGAAAGGTCGCCGCCGATGGCTTCGATCCGACCATTCTTGACGTACAGATCTCCGGGAATGCGGACGCCCTCGTTTACGATGGTGGCATTGGTGATAAGAATGCGGTCCATGACGTCATCTCCCTGTCGGATGCGGGATGGGGGGGCTTGATGAGGGCACTATACCCTGATCACTGCGAAATGAACACCCTTGTCTCTTCTATCCCGCTGCGGCTGTCTGACCATCCGGATGACCAAATCCGCACGAAACGGCCCGCGCCGCCCCATCGGCTTCCGGGACCAGTCAAAAAGTGATATTGTCTCTACTAAGGACAAACAGCACCGGTCCATCGGGATTTCAGAGCCGGGTTGCCGCGGGCATAGCATTGGGAGGCAGTGAATGAAGAAGAATGCTGAAGGCTTGACAGCGGAAATTCTTGCCACGGGAGATGAGTTGAGGACCGGGGCTGCGGTGGATACCAACAGCTCGGCAATCGCTTCGGAATTAGAGCGGATAGGGATCACCGTTGTAAGGCATTCCCTGATCGGCGACGATGAAAAGGGGCTCGTGGCCGCCTTCAAAGAAATAGCGGACCGCGCATCCGTTGCCATTGTGACCGGAGGGTTGGGTCCAACGGATGACGATCGGACCGCCCAGGCAGCTGCGATGGCATCGGGGAAACCGTTGGTTGAAGACGTCCTGGCTGCCGAACAGATCGAGAGGTTTCTCGGTCAGCATGGCATCCCGGCGTCGCCGGGGAACCTAAAACAGGCCTGGATACCGGAGGGTGCATCCTTGCTCCCCAATCCGGTGGGGTCCGCTCCGGGCTTTTGTCTCGACATCGGCCATTGCCGTTTCTTCTTCCTTCCGGGGGTGCCTCGGGAGATGGCGGTGGTGTTGAAGCGTCATGTACTTCCCCATCTCATCGGAATGACCGGCGGCGCGATTGCCCACGACCCCATTCGCGTCATCTCTACCTATGGATTGACCGAATCGGCCGTGGGTGAACGTCTTCACTCCCTTGAAGGCCGTTTCCCGCGTCTGCGGTTGGGACTCAGGCTTCGATTTCCCGAGATCGATATTCGTCTCTACCCGTACCCCGGTGGAGCCCGATCGGTACCGCAGGGTCTGGACAATGCGGCAGACTGGATCCAAGCGCAGTTGGGAACTCGGGTGGTGTCGAAAAAGGGGCTTTCCATGCAGGCTGAAGTGGGACGCCTGCTGTCCGAGCAGGAAAAAAGCCTTGCCGTGGCTGAAAGCTGCACGGGCGGTTTGGTGGCCGCTCTTCTAACCGAGGTGCCGGGAAGTTCGGCCTTTTTTCTTCTCTCCAGCGTCACCTATTCGAATTCGGCAAAGATCCGTGCTCTTGGCGTTTCGCCGGCCACGCTGGATCGCTATGGCGCCGTTCATGAAGAGACCGCCAAGGAAATGGCCGATGGCGCAAGGCGTCTGGTGGATGCGGACGTCGCCATTTCAACAACCGGCATCGCCGGCCCCGACGGGGGCAGCGAGGCCAAGCCCGTGGGAACCGTCTGCATCGGTTTGGCCGCGCGAGATCGGCAAACGGAGGCCTTCCGGTACCGCTTTTCTTTCGACGATCGCCGGTTGAACCGCAGGATTTTTGCCATTACCGCCCTTGACCGCTTGAGGGTGCGGCTCATCGCTTAGGCGGGGACAAATGGCGAACGGATGGGGTTAGTTCACCGCCTCCCGTCCACGGAAGCGGGGCGTATCATGGATTTGAAGAGCTGCATATGGCCGGGGGGCAGCCCGGCGGGACGCACGCCGTATCGTATGAAGAATATCAGGTCTTTTAACTGTTGTGCATATTGATGCCCGCATCGCCGCCGACGATGGGTTTCGGCACCGGAACGGTATCGATTGCGCTCGGCCTCAGTGGCCTCCTTGTCGGCAAGTTCGATGATGTCGAGGGCATCTTTTCCTAAAGTCGCTTTGATAAATTTAGAGATATCGCAGTCGGACGAGATCATTGGCTATTCTCCGTAGCGGATTGTGGCTTGGCTCGAAAATCCGTTTGGTCATGGCCCAAGCCCGTGGAGGTAAAAAGACGGTTCTCCCGGCTGGACGGGCGAACCCTATGCCCGGAATGTTAGGAAATGGTTAGCGGTTTCCGGCGACCGGAGCCATTGAGGGTCCCTATCAAGAAAGCACTGCCTGAATCGGCTATGGAAAGCGTTTGCCGTCAGGCAGGAACGCCGAGGCATCGGTGATCGCTGCCAGCCGGCCCATCCGCCTCCGATGAGGGACTAACCGAGTCACAAGGAAAAAGCGGGAATGTGGCTGTCTTGGGTCTTTTTCTCTGGTGTGCTGTACATAACAGTAGTTCTGATTCTGACTTGCGCTCTTCAGCGGATCCCCAGAATGCCGGTCGTCGACCGGCCCGATTGGGGACGGGTCGAGGATGTCATCATTCCCTCAGCTGACGGCGGCTGGCTTGAAGTGTGGCGGGTCACCCCGGAGCGGCCAAACGGCCATGGGATCGTTCTGGTCCACGGATGGGGGCGCAACCGGGACCGCATGGTTGCCCGTGCCAGGTATTTTGCCCGCTGGGGGTATACCACCATTATGCACAGCGCCAGGGACCATGGGAACTCGAGCGCTTTGGCCGCCGTCAACACCATGAGCTTTTGTGAAGACATCGAATCGGTTCTGGATTGGCATGACCAACCCGTGCTGCTCTACGGTCACTCCGCAGGTTCCGGCGGCGCCGTCATTGCGGCGGTCAGAAACCCGGATCGCATTCGGCTTCTTTTTTTAGAAGCGGTCTACTTCGATACCCGTGATGCCTTGATTCACCTCTATCGCTGGGGCAACAGGCTGGTGGGAACCCTCTTCGGTCCAGCGATCGTGTTCGTCTTGAATATTTTTAACAGGGGAGCTCTGGATCTGCTGAGCCCCGGGCGGTTGGCCGGCCATATGGCCATGCCGGTAATGATCGTCCACGGAGAGAGAGACCGTCGATTTCCCCAGCGGTTTGCCAGGCAGCTTTCGGGTGCCTTCAAACCCGGGCAAGCCTGCCTGTTCATTGCCCCTGGGGCTCGGCACTCCACCTCGTTTCAGTCGCCGGACACTCCCGTCCGGATATCGTCTTTCCTGAAAAACCGCGGCTATCCCGCTGAGCCGACGGAGAGGATATGAGGACTTCGGTAAGCCGTCATTTGAAACTGATTGTCGGATGGGTGGTGGATGGCAGTGGCGGACCCATTTTGCGGGACCGGATGGTCTCCTGCGAGAACGGCAGGATTTCGGCAGTCCGCCCGACGGAAAACAAGGACCATCAGGACCCCCACACCGCGGATTTCAGTGGGCACACCCTGATCCCGGGCCTCGTGGACAGCCACGTTCACCTGACAATGTCGGGAACCAATGATGAAGCAGTCCGCGCCCGTCAGTTGAACGAGACCTTCTCTAATCTGGCACCGGTGATCGGGGGCCACCTGACCCAGCACCGCCGATGGGGCGTGGCAGCAGTGCGGGACGGTGGGGACTATGGCGGCCACGTGCTTCGCTATCGGCATGAAGGCCATCGTTCCGCTTCGCTGGCAGTGCGGGTCCGGTCTCCAGGAAAGGCCTGGCGGCAGATAAACCGCTACGGCAGGTTGATCGGACGGCCGCCGTTCAACGGCTGCTCCCTGGCAGAAGCGATCGCCCGGTGCAAGGAGCCCTCCGACCATGTCAAGATCGTTAATTCCGGGCTCAACAGCCTCACTGTCTTCGGGCGCCAGACCGCGCCGCAATTTTCTATCGCCGTTTTGAAAGAGGCGGTTCAAGCTGCCAAAGACAGGCACCTGAGGGTCATGGTGCACGCCAACGGCGAGATTCCTGTGGGATCAGCCGTGGAGGCGGGCTGCCATTCCGTGGAACACGGCTATTTTATGGGCAGGGCCAACCTGGAGCGTATGGCCGAGAGGCAAACGGTTTGGGTGCCGACCCTGATGCCGATGAAGGCCTATGCCGAGGAGAGACGCATGGCCGGCATCGAGGCAGATGTCTGCCTGCAAAACTTAGAGCATCAGCTTTGCCAGGTCAGGCAGGGCCATCGGATCGGTGTCCCCATTGCACTTGGCACGGATGCCGGATCCATAGGCGTTCACCACGGAGAGGGGATTCTTGGAGAGATGTCTCTTTTGGCTGAGGCCGGGTTGTCTCTGCCGGAAGTCGTCCAGGCCGCCACCCGGGCCGGCGCGGCATTGGCGGGGATGGATGATCTGGGCATCATCGGTAAGGGCTTTTCGGCGACATTTTTGATTGTCGCCGGGCCGCCGGAGGACCTGCCGAAAAGCTTGTCGGCAATACGGTTTCATGTGGTGGGGGGGCAGACCCTTACGGTGTGACCCTCCTCGTCAGTCCTCTTCGTCGGTCATCGGAACACTTAGCCGGATTCGGATCGGACGCTTGATCAAAGAGCGGGTCTTTCCGGAAAGCAGAAATGTCTTGAGACTTGATTTGGCGGTTTTGGCCGCTTCAGGGTCGGAGAAATAAGCCGTAATCCCTTCGATTTCCGGATAGACGCGGTCAATTCGTTGCCACTGATTCGGTCCCAGCTTGGCCTCAAGGACATAGAGCGCTTTTCCTTTTTCGACCGCCACCAGACAGACAGCGCGATCCAATGTCTTTTCGCATTCCCGGATCGCCTCGATATCTTTTTGGCTAAGGCGCGCAATCCTGAGATCGTTCATTTGGGCACCCTCTCGTGTTGATGGCAGGCTCCATGCCGGGGGGGCAGGCCCCTTTCATCATGGCTAACTTGCCATAGTCAAAGCCAAAGTCAACCTCAAAACGAAACCATCGATGCGCTGTCGCGGTATTGGCAACCGGATTGCCGGTGACGGGGCACCCGCAAGTCCCACGGTGTCATCGCGAACTGGAAATGAACCACTGAGTCGCCGCCTTCAAGAAGCGGAGTTGATGGTCCCGACGGCTCATGCGGTGATCACCGCCTTCATTGATGATCAGTTCTTTTGGTGCGGAGACCCGCCGATGCAGTTCAAGCGCTTGGGAGACCGGAATCGTCTCATCACGATCTCCATGGACGATCAGCAGTCCGGAAATACCGGCAAGACGGTCTGTAAGATCGAACTGAAGATGGGGTTTTCGAAACCCGTCCGGTATCGACAAGTCGCCGCCTCTTGCGTCAAGGATGGATCGGCTTCGGATCGGGGCGGCAATGGTGACGATTCGGTCGGGGCGGATGGCCTCTGCCGCCGCCAGACAGACCGCGCCGCCCAAACTGGAGCCGAAAAGGCAGATGCCCTGACCGGTGTCGGTTCGCCGACGCACCAGCGTCGCCGCCATTTCAAGATCCACTTTCCGGCCCGCAAGACTGGTAACGGTGTCGAAGTCGCCACTGCTCGACCCGCATCCACGGTGATCGAACCTGAAATAGGCCATTCGGGACCGGTTGCACCAGTGGGCCAGTTCCAGCTGCTTTGGCGATACCCC
>JASFIA010000047.1:0-9681 GCA_050122915.1 Desulfobacterales bacterium
CATCGCGTCCTCATCCGCCTTGACGGAGATGATGATCGGGAAAACCCTGGAAGAGGCAGAGAAAATCACCAACGAAGATATCGCCGGCTTTCTCGGGGACCTGCCCAAGGAAAAGATGCACTGCTCCGTCATGGGTCAGGAGGCGCTACAAAAAGCCATTTCAGCCTTTCGGGGTGATGCCGAAAAGAAGGTCGACGGCACAATCGTCTGCGAATGCTTCGGTGTCACCGACCGGGAGATTGAGCACACCGTCCGCGAGCACCGCTTAGCCAGTATCGAAGACGTGACCGGTTACATCAAGGCCGGAGGGGGGTGCACAAAGTGCCACGACAACATCCAGGCCATCATCGATCGTGTCTTGGGAAAGCCGGTTCAAATTCAGACCACGGCCAAGCGGCTTACCAACATTCAGAAGATTCGGTTGATCGAGGAAACCCTTGACAGGGAGATCAAACCCGCTCTCCGGAGCGACGGCGGCGATATCGATCTGGTGGATGTCGACGGAGACCGGGTGCTGGTCAATCTGAAAGGGACCTGCGCCAGCTGCAACGCCTCCCAGGTCACCTTAAAAAATGTCGTGGAAGCCAAGCTCAGGGAATTTGTCGCCCCGGAGCTCATCGTCGAGGAGGTCGGGTTATGAAAACCGTCTATCTGGACAACAACGCCACTACCCGGGTCGCCGATGAGGTGTTGGAGGCCATGCTGCCCTTTTTCACGGAGCGTTACGGCAATCCATCGAGCATGCACAGTTTCGGGGGCAGTGTCGGATCCGAGCTTCGAAAAGCCAAGCAGCAGATTGCCGATCTCATCGGAGCCCGTCCCGATGAACTGATTATGACCAGCGGAGGAACGGAGAGCGATCATGCGGCGATCCAGGCAGCCGTTCGGACGAACCCCAAAAAACGGTATCTGGTGACCTCCCGGGTAGAACATCCGGCCATTAAAAGTCTTTTCGAGCGCTACGCCAAAGACGGCTATAGAGTCACGTTTGTCCGGGTGGATGACAGGGGCCGCCTGGATCTCGACGAGTTATACGGCAGTCTGTCCGATGATACCGCAGTCGTCAGTCTCATGTGGGCCAACAATGAAACCGGCGTATTGTTCCCGGTGGAGGAAATATCCAGGGAAATCAACGATCGGGGCATCGTATTCCATACCGATGCCGTTCAGGCCGTGGGGAAAATCCCCATCAAGCTGTCCGAAACCGGCGTCGATATGCTCTCATTGTCCGGTCATAAACTGCACGGCCCCAAGGGTGTAGGCATCCTTTACGTCAGAAAGGGAACCAAATTTGCTCCGATGATGGTGGGCGGCCATCAAGAGCACGGCCGGAGGGCCGGCACCGAGAACGTGGCGGGAATCGTGGGGCTTGGGGCGGCGGCCGAACTGGCCCGCAAGCGCCTGCCCGAAACAGCCGGCGTCTCCAGGCTTAGGGACCGCCTGGAAACCGCCTTGTTGGACCGGATCCCCAACAGCGCCGTTAACGGTGACAGGGCCCATCGTCTTCCCAACACGGCGAGCATCGCCTTCGAGTACGTCGAAGGGGAGGCCATCTTGCTGATGATGAACGAGTGGGGAATCTGTGCTTCCTCCGGCTCCGCCTGTACATCAGGTTCTTTGGAGCCCTCCCACGTTCTGCGGGCCATGGGTGTTCCCTTTACCTCCGCCCACGGATCCATCCGGTTCAGTCTGAGCCATTACACGACCCAGGACGACATCGACACCGTCATCGAAAAGCTTCCTCCGATCATTTCAAGATTGAGGGATATGTCCCCCTTCTGGGCCCAGCGCAGCAGTGCCGGCTGACTGACCCTGTCCCCGCATTCCACTCGGCACGCCTTGGCCACCGGGCATTCGGTATCAGCCCGATGGGGTTCGTACCGAAAATGCGGCACCTGCTGCTTGTCGGCCGTCATCAACGGACCCGTCGGTGGATGCTTGGGTGCCCCGGCCCATTACACCAGAGTCACATTGAATTTTTTCATGAAATGGGACGGATTGTAGGATAGTTTGGCCTTCCGGAGCCCTTCGTCACCTAAATCCTGCTCCCGATTGACGAAGGTGAACATCTCCTGAACCGATTCGAGAAACATCTGGTTGATGGCCTGATAAACGCCTTTGTGGGCGGTGCAGCCCTTTTCGAAGTGGATGACCAGGGTGGTGTCGTCGAGGGGTTCGCCTACCGTGTAGGCCACGATGAAGCCGTCTACCAGGATGGCCCCTCCCAGCAGTCCCGGCAGCCTGCTCCAGGCATCCAGGACTTTTTGGATGGCATGGTTTTCCGAGGAGAGAATATCATCGGATTCGCAGTCCCTCCACGTGCACCAGTCGTCCTGCAGGGCGGTGGCCTCTTCGATCAGCTTGCCGCTGAATGGAACGAATTTGTAAGCATATCGTTTCTTGAACTGGTTGAGAAGGTTCTTTTTCTTGTGGAATCGATTGCCCCTGAGCGCTGCCAGCTCTTCGACCCGATAGACGTAATCCCAATGGTTCCTGGCTTCTTCGATTTTCAAGCGCTCGGGAACGGCGGATTGCCATAAGTCGACCAGCTTTTCGGGCACACGGGAGAAGCGGCTCCCCGAATCGAACCCGCTCAGCCTGTTTTGCCAGTCCACCGCCTCCCAGTTCCCCACCGGCGCCCAGAAAATGGTTTCCGGGTCCGTCTGCCTCAACCATATCAACTCACCGTCATCCGACCATTTCAGGTTGTAAGCGCCGGCCCAACTCCAGATATTGACGAAACTGTAATCGGAAGTGACCTGGGAGGTTTGGGCCAGCCGTTGACGATAGTTTTCGATGCCGTCCAGCGACACTGATGTATAGTCCATTGGAAAATTCCTTTAGGGATGATCGACGGCAGCCGAAAGGCCTGCACCGGCCAGGCGGGCCGCTTCGATGTATTCGGGATGGCGGAGAACGTCTCCCGCATGGTCAAGGCCCCGCAGCAGAAGCGAATCCCACAGCTCCATGTCGAGGACGTCGAAGAAGTACCGAACGGTGAGCAGGGTGCCGTCAAAGAGCTTTTTGCCCTTCGTCGCCCCCGCTGCGATGAAAAGCCCCTTCCGCGGGGCCGCATCGGGCTTGGGTTGGGGATCGTCCACCCAATATTTTTTCACCCACAGGGATTGGAAGCGGTCCATGAAGATTTTGGTATGGGCGCTGACCGTGTAAAAAAAAATGGGGGATGCCAGCATCAGGCCGCCAGCGGAGAGCAGCCGGTCTCGAAGACGTGTGAAATCATCGTTGATGGCGCACTTCCCGGCGTTCTTGCAGCCGTATATTTCAAGACAGGGAGAGAGATTGAGGTCTCTCAATACGATTTCCTCGACCGCGGCACCGGTCTCTCGAGCGCCTTCAACGGCGGCCCTCAGCAATGTGGCGGTATTGCCGTTTCGTCTCGGACTTCCATAAACGGCGATGAGGCGTGCCATCGGCATCCGTTCCTTTCTGTCGTCACGCCCGCTCCTATATCGGTCAGTTCGACGGCATCTCGATGTCGAGACCCACGGGGCAGTGGTCGGACCCCATGATTGAGTTGTCGATAAAGGCGGCGGTCACACGGCCGTCATGGATCATGTTTTCGGTGACGAAGAAATAGTCGATCCGCCATCCGATATTTCGTTCCCGGGCACGAAAGCGGTAGGTCCACCAGGAGTACATCTCGGTGTCGGGATGAAAGTGCCGAAAGGCATCCACCCAACCATTGGCGACGATTCGATCGATCCAGTCCCGCTCGATCCTCAAAAAGCCGGACGTGTTCTCATTGGCTTTGGGGTTTTTCAGATCGATGTCGTTGTGGGCCGTGTTGAAATCCCCCGTAACGATGACATAGCGCCCTGCTTCCCGAAGCCGATCGGCGTGGGTGAAAAAGTCCCTGTAGAAGTCCAGCTTGTAATTGAGTCGGTCTTCATTCATCTGGCCGTTGGGGAAGTAGACATTGAACAAAACAAAGTCGCCGAAATCCAATTCAAGAATCCGGCCCTCCTCGTCGAACACTGGGGCGTCGATGCCATAGGCGACCCGCTGGGGCGTCAAACGTGAGTATACGCCGACACCGCTGTAGCCTTTTTTAACCGACGCATGGGACCACCAAGATCCGTACGCGGGAAGGTTCCGCATGTCGTCGGTCAATTGATGGTCCTGCAGCTTGGACTCCTGAATGGAAAAGATATCTGCGTCAAGCCCTTCGAAGGCCTTTTGAAACCCCTTTTTCCACACCGCTCTCAATCCATTGACATTCCATGAAATGAGTCGGATCGGTCGGTTCCCCATCGGAGCTCGTTCCCTCCCTGTGATTGACAATTAACGGGTGAAGTGCAACGCTGACACCCCGAAGGCCGCAGCAACCCACCAAGGGGCCATCGACGATGATCATTTTTGACGGAACCTACAGCTGGAAAGGAAGCACGTCCCAAAAGCGGCGTGTCATCAACTGGTGGCCCAGCAGCTACCGGTTGATGGTCGTGAAGCTTCGCGGAGGCGCATCCTCCGTCCGGTTTTTGCGTTCCCACATCGTCCTGTTTACGGATACCGGCCACGGCGCATCCGTGGCCAACTGCGTTCAAGCGCTAGCAAAGGAAATCTGCAGAGACTTTTCCCTGATCCTCGAGCGCGTCCTGTGGATCGAAAGCGATGGCAAGCCCGATCCCGGTTTGAATGTGGCGGTTTTCTCCCCGCTGACAAGGGTCGGCAAGGAGACTTTCTACGAGGTATCCTGGCGGCCGATACTGGATGCGGAGATGGCGCTGCTGATCCCCTATATCAATCCGGAGGGGTCGAACCGAGAATAGGCGTCCCTGTCTATCCGTCCACCATTGCGTCCAGCACGGTCTTCCATTTCCCGTCGGGCAAAGAACCGGACAACCGCTTCAGGGCGGTCAGGCATTCCCTGATCACGGCGGTTTTGGGGGCCGAGGATGTCAGCTGAGCCTCCGCCGTGCGAATGTCGGCCACAATGTCCGCCATCTTTTCGTAGGGGACGCCCAGAGCGCCAACGGCGGCTTTGAGGTCCGCAAGCACCCGCTCGACGGCTTCGGCACCGGTCCCGTCCAGGACGTTTCCATTCCCCAATCCAGTAGGAATGGCCTGGGGGGACTCGTCCGTGAGGAGATCCGCTGTCGACTGGCTGATCGCGATACCTCCCGACAAGGTGCGAATATCAACCAATCCTCTTCCCATGAGATCCTGAGCAATGGCGGCGCTCTCATCCCGGTCCAGACCCACGGCGGCGCCGATGTCGAACATCGATTGCTGGGCCGTGGTATCTCCTCCGGTGCGATCGATGAGGGTTTCGAGAAACCGCCTGCTGTTTTCACTGAGATCGTTAACGACCATCGCGTGTCCTTTCGGTATCGGCCCGCAGACCAACTGACAGCGGCTAAGGGTGAGGCGGCGGCGGACCGGTTTCATCGCTGCCGACGATTTCGTTTAGGGCGTCGTCGATGCCGGGATATTGAAAGGAAAAGCCGAGGGTCTGGAGGTGTTCGGGAACCAACCGCTGGCTGGCCAGAAAGGCTTGGGCCAAATCCCCCAGAACGATTTTCATCATCAGGGACGGGGCCGGCATAGCGGCAGGGCGATGAAGCCGGCGAGCCAGGGCCTGAACGAGGTCGATATTTCTGGCCGGTCGGGGAGCGGCGAAGTTGAAAGGACCCCTGGCGTCCTTGGTCTCGAGGATGAAGACCACCGCGGCCATGAGGTCCTGAAGGTGAATCCAGGGGAACCATTGGGTCCCTTTACCCAGGGGGCCTCCGAGAAACATTCGGAAGGCCGGAAGCATCTTTTCGATAGCCCCTCCGTCGCGGTCGAGAACCACGCCGAAGCGTCCGACAGCCACCCGGGCCCCCTTCGCCTCGACGGCATTGAGGGCCTCCTGTTCCCAGTCCACCGCCAGCCGAGCGAGGAAATCATCCCCGGCCGGTGCGGATTCCGGGAGGACGGTGTCCCCCTGATCTCCATAGAAGCCGGCGCCGGAGGCGTTGAAGAGGACGAATCCCCTGTCTTTCGGGATGGCATCAACGATACGCCGTGTGGAGAGGATCCGGCTGTCCCTTAGGAGCCTCTTGTAGCGTTCGGTCCACACGCGAAAAATAGTGGCTCCCGTCAGATTGACCGCGGCATCACAGGATTCAACGGCTTGCTGCCACGGTCCTTCCCTGGTGGTGTCTGCGGATAGATAGCGATAGGTTTCGCTCTCCGGCACCGGACCGGCACCGGACCGGGCGACGGCTGTGATGCGGTGGCCGCGGTCGAGAAGGAACTCTGTCAGCCGGGAGCCAATGAACCCCGTTCCGCCGGATATGAAAATGTGCATAATGTGTCCCTCGGGTTGATGTTCCGGTCAGGGGAAACCTTAACGGTCGGAGCCTTCAGCGATTGGACAGTAAACATTTTGAGAGCCGATTGCAATCCGTCCGCAAAGAGAACCGTGTGGGAGGCCCGGTGGGGAGGCGCAAAAAGAATGGATCAGAGGCGGGATCGGGTGGGGCGGTCGGTCAGTCGACCCCCGTGGGATGCAGCCGGCGTCAGCGGTCCTGCCGGCAGTGGGGGCAAAGGCCGATAAACTCGAGACGGTGTCCGTAAACCTCATAGTCGGTCAGCGAGCGAACAAGGCGATCGATCGTTGCGGCCACGGGCACCGGGGCGTCGGCCAGTCGTTCGCACTGTAAGCAGCGGATGTGATAGTGTTGACGGGGGTTGCCGTCGAAACGCTTGAGTGAAGAGCCGAAGGACAGGGTTTGAATCTCTCCGAGTGCTGTCAATACCTCAAGATTACGGTAGATCGTGCCCAGGCTGATTTTCGGCATTTCCCGGCGAACCTGTTCGTAAAGCTCTTCCGCACTCGGGTGGTCGTTGCCCAGTCGAAGCGCTTCGAGAATCCGCCGTCTTTGCTTTGTCATTCGCAACCGGCGCTCGATCGGCAAAATGGATCTTCCCTTCCCGTTTCACTCTTTTGAAACCGGCGTGCTGGTCACGGGAGTGCGCATTGTTTGGCAGTCATCGATCGGACCAGGGCACCAACCCGAGGTCCGATCCGATCGATGGCAGATTACCGGTCGTCCATGGGGACGAACGCGCATTCGTCCGGGCCGCAATAGTCCCCCACATACGTGGACGCGGGGCGATACAGCGTCGGTTTTGGGGCGGCATCGGCAAACTGTTCCTCGATGACGTGCGCCGTCCATCCGGCCACCCGGGAGATGGCGAACAGGGGGGTGAAAAGGTCCATGGGAATCCCCATGGCGTAATACAGCGACGCGCTGTAAAAATCGACATTCACATAGATGTCGATGTTTTTTCGGTCTTTGAATGCTTTTTTCCCCTTGACTTCGAGGTCTTTCGAAATGTCGTACCACTGGGGTTCGCCGATTCGTTCCCCCATTTTCTTTGCCATCGGGGCGAGAATGAACGCTCTGGGGTCGTCGGTTTGATAGACGGCATGGCCAAGACCGAATATGAGGCGTCCGGCATCCAATTCCCCGTCAATATAGGCTTCGACATTTTGGATATCCCCGATTTTTTTCAGCATCTCCATGACCCGCACGTTGGCGCCCCCGTGGAGTTCGCCCGAAAGGGATCCGACGGCGGCGGAGACGGCTGCGTACATGTGGGCCCGCGTCGATGCCACCTGCCGCGCGGAGAAGGTCGAGGCATTGAAGGAGTGCTCCGCATGAAGCACAAGCCCCGCGTCCATGAAGCGCGTAAGCTCGTCGTCCGGAACCTCACCGGTGAGGCAGTAGAGAAAGTTTGCTGCCTGGTTTAGATCCGATTTCGGCATCACTGTGGGTTTGCCGCTTCTGACGCGCTCCCAGGCCGCCATCACGGTCGGGAATTTCGCAATCAGCCGCGAGGCTTTCCGCAGGTTGGCATCCCTTGACCGGTCTTCCAGTTCTTGATCGTAGCTGGCCAGCATTGAAACGGCCGCCTGCAGGACATCCATCGGATGAGCGGTTTTAGGAAAGGTGCCGAGAGCCTCGACCATTCCATCGGGAATCGGACGCTCTGCGGCTAGAAAGGCCTTGAATCCCTCCAACTCCTTCTCGCCGGGCAGTGTTTCATGGAGCAGCAGGTAGGCGACTTCCTCGAAGGAGGCGCTTTCGGCCAAATCCTTGACGAGATACCCTCTGTAGATCAGTTTGCCGGCGGCGCCGTCCACATGGCTGATGCGGGTGCTGGCCACCGTTACTCCCCTAAGGCCGGTGTTTACAGTTGGTGTACACTCTTCCATAATTACCCTCTTTCGCTGGTCAGACGGAAATAGTCATCACGATGCAGCGGATGGATTAGAGATCAATCCACATGTCGGCTTCGTTTCCGCAATGGGAGCAGGTCCCTTTTGCCTTGACTCTTGCAGGCGGCTCTATCGTTTTGCCCTCGGCGATATCGGTTGCACTTGGGTCGACCGGTACCTCCTCGAGAGAACACGAGAACACCATTTCCGCTTCGTTGCCGCAGTTATGGCATTTGCATACCTGTCTTTTTTCAACGGTTTCCGGCATGCTCCCCTCCTTGGCATATAAGAGTTATTTCTCTTTAAAATCATGGAGTTTCTTGTCATAAATGTCAAGAAGCAATTGCCTGTTCCCGCCGGTCTGAAACGACCGATCCGGGAGGCTGCGGCCGATCCCCTGGCCATGCTCAGTCGGTTGAAATCGGTCAGTAAAGGTGTTAGCCTACTTCCTTGCTCAATTTCTGCGGGCCCGTCGATCCATCATCCCCCATAGGACAACCTATGACACCGGTTTTACTTAAAAAAGGTTATGACCTCAACATACTGGGATCCCCCTCGGCGGATCTGGCCGTTCTCCAAAAACCCCCGACGGTCGCCCTGTTGCCGGAGCGAATTCCCTTCATCAAGCCCAGGCTGGCCGTTCAAGAGGGCGATGCCGTTCGGATCGGAACGGTTCTGTTCACGGACAAACGAGACCCCCGGATTCGGTTCGTGTCTCCGGGGGCGGGGCGTGTCGCAGCCATTAATTTCGGGCCACGACGGGTCATTCGCGAGATCGTTATTGTCCTGGATGAGGAGGAAGCGGCGGAGATTCACGAGCCGGTTTCGGCGGCCGGCCTGGAGGCCATGTCCATAGATGCTCTGGTGGAAAGACTGCTGGCCGGGGGGGTCTGGCCATTCATCAGGACCCTTCCCTTTCGCGAAATTGCATCTCCTGACGTCCGTCCTCCCCGGATATTCCTGGGCATCGATTCCCGGGAACCATTTCAGCCCGATCCGGAAGCGGTATTTACCGGCAGGATGGATCTTTTGGATCTGGGACTCACCGCGCTCAGGCGCTTGAGCCCCTCTATCGCCGTGCATGCCAGCTCCCGGGCCGTCGAGCGCCTGGAAGGGCTCGATCGGTTGGTCACCCATGAGGTTCGCGGGCCGTACCCCGCTGACGATCCCGGGGTCGTGCTCTACCATACGAGACGCAACGCCGGCGACAATCGATCATGGTTCTTGTCCGGGCAGGATCTGCTGGCGATTGCCGGTTTCCTTGCCGAAGGGCGGTTTCCGGTGGAGCGGACGGTGGCGATATCGGGCACCTGTGCAACAAACCGCCATCATGTGCGATGCCGCCTGGGAGCACCCCTGGGCCAACTTATCGGAGGCGACGGCTCCGTTTGTCCATCCACGAGAGTGATCGCCGGAGGGGTGTTGACCGGATATGCGGCCGCTGCGGAGGG
>JASFIA010000048.1:0-9594 GCA_050122915.1 Desulfobacterales bacterium
GTAGTCCGCGCCCGCTTCGGCCTGGTCCGACGCCACCTGCTGGATGGCAGCGGCGTCTCCGGCCTCGATGGCCGCACCGATCGCCTTGCGGCTCGCGTTGATCAGCTCTCCGATGATCTGCATATCGACCTCTTCTGATTTATCCGTAACGGGTTATTTAAGAAAACCGCTTTCAGGCATCCCCCGCTGGCGGTGGTTCGAGTGTACAACTCCCCTGTGCGCCAAAGTCCCAACTTCTCCCCCCAGGGCGTATCGTCATTACGGGACAATCGGCATGTCTCACCACTTTTTCAGCGACGTTTCCCATAAACGCGTTCCTGATGCCACTGCGGCCGTGGGTCGAAAGAATAATGAGATCGGCATCGATCTCATGGGCATAATCGATTATGGTGTCATGTGGGATTCCCTTGCGAACGGCGGATCGACAAACCATACCGGATGTTTCGCAATAGCCCGAACACGTCTTGATCTCATTTTGCATCCTCGCCTCAGCCGCGTCCAGCAGATCTTTTGCCACTTTGGCACCGACATACGCCGGCAGGGGTTCGATGACCGTCAGAAGATTCAGTTCGGCACCGAATTGGTTGCAGATCTCAACGGCATATCGGAGGGCTTGGCGGCTGATTTCCGATCCGTCGGACAGAACGAGCACTTTTTTCACCGGCATGACGCGATCTCCTCAAGTGATGATTTCTCCGACACGACGCGCTGCTGCTTGTCATTTCGCATCTCGCCCAATGATGATCAGGATGTCTCGGATAGATTTGGCGAAACCGGAAAGTAGCAGCATGGCGGACCCGACCAAAATGACCAAGCGCATAGGCCAGATCGGCGGGTCCCAGATGGTACCGGAGGTCAGATCGTCGGCCCAGGCTTCCCAGAACCACATAGCGCTTTGCCAAACCAGAACGCCAGTGAAAAAATAAAACAAGGCGCCCGTGATGATCAGGTCGAAAAAAGACCGCTTTCGTCTTCCCCACCGGTTATAGAAAATATCGACTCGGATGTGGGCATCATAGAGCGTCGCGTAGGCGCCCGAGATGACGTAGGTCGTCGAACACAGGTACAGTGTCATTTCAAGGCCCCAGATGGTGGGCGAGTCAAAGACATAGCGTAGGATCAGCTCATAACAGACCTGAACCGTCGCCACCAGAATCAAAATGGAAGTGATTTTCCCACCCCACTCGCTGAGTCTGTCGATAGCCTTGGCCACACCGATCATTCCACTCGGATCTGCAGAGGATGTCGTTTCGTTCATTTTTTGCAACGTCCAGTCATCGTGTTCATTTCATCATCATGTTGGGAAGCCACAGAATGATCTGCGGGAAGATCATACACAACACCATGCCGATGATCTGCAGAATCATATACGGTACCACCGAACGGTAGAGATCTGTCATGCTGACGTCCGGAGGCGCCACAGCTTTGAGGTAGAACATGGAGTAGCCGAATGGAGGAGACAAATAGGCGATTTGCAGGTTGAGGTTGAACAGGACCCCAAACCAGAGGGGATCAAACCCCAGGGATTTGATGACTGGGACGAAAATCGGCGCCAGAAGCACTGTGATGCCGATAATATCCAGCACCATCCCCAGAAAGAGAAGTATCACCTGGATAATGATCAGCACCAGCCAGGGATTTAGCGGCAACGCCACCAACGCACTTTTTACGAACTCGGCGCCGCCAGCCAGAGTGTAGGTGGCGATGAAAACCATGGCGCCGAAAACGATCCAGAGAATTAACCCGACGGTCTTCATGGTGTCGTAGAGCGACATCAACAGGTTTTCCCGGGTCAATTGCCTCCGTATCGCAGCGCATATAACCGCCCCAAAAGCCCCGACGCCTGCTGCCTCTCCCGGAGTGGCAACTCCGCCGAATATCGAACCCATAACACCCAGGATCAACAGCATCGGCAACACGAGCGATTTGAAGAGCAGAATCTTCTCCTTGATAGGCACCCGCCATTCGGCTTCCGGTGCAGCAGGCCCGTCTTCAGGCCTGATGTAGCATCGCACCAAGATGTACCCAATGTAAAGCCCGCCGAAGAGGAGTCCCGGGCCAATGCCGCCCATAAAGAGCTTACCGATGGATTCACCGACGGTGACCCCATAGATGATGAACATGATGCTGGGCGGAATCAGAACCCCCAAGGCGCCTCCGGCGACAATGGAGCCCAATGCCATGTGCTTGTTGTAGCCACGCTCCAACATGAATGGCAGTGCAATCAACCCGGTGATGGTGACATCGGCGCCAACGGTTCCGATCATCGCTGCCAGAATCGTACAGAGCACAATGGTGGCCGCAGCCACACCGCCCCTGATCCCGCCGATCCAGACCTGAAAGGCTTTGAACAGATCGTGGGCAATTCCGGAACGCTGAAGCAGATTGCCCATGAAAACGAACAAGGGAATGGCAATCATGCTAAAGCTACCCATGACATCCCATACACGCAACACCACGATCGACAGCGAATCCGGACCCCACAGTACGAAAGAAAAAAAAAGCCCGAGCCCGCCGGTCGTCCACGCCAGAGGAACGCCCAGTGCCAGCAGCAGGAAAAAGGATACGAACATGAGGATGGTGACCAACTCAGGGCTCATCATTGGCTCCAGGACCCTGACACCCTGCACGGCACGCAGGTCCTTTAAGTTGCATTCGCGTAAAAAGCCACAACCTTCTTAGGCAGAATTGTCTCGGGAATCTTAATTCCACTGGTTGCAATCGCTGCCAAGACCGATAATGTCCGCGGCAAGAATAAGCTTTTGCCGCAGACGTCGGGTGTTCGGGTCTATTCTATAGAGCCTTTCAAGCGGAGATACCCAGTTATCGAGTCGATAATTTCGGCTGACATTGGGCTTTTGGTCTTCCACTCATCGGCGACCTCGAGAGACAGGGCCTTGGCCTTCTTCATATCGTCATCCGACAGCCGGGTGTGGACAAGCCCGGCATCGGTCATGGCCTTCAATGCCTTGATGCTTTCCGCCTGGGACATGTAGTCAAAGCGCGCATCGAGTTCGAAAAGCCAGGTATGCATGGCGGCTTGCAGCTCGGGGGGTAGCTTATCCCATATCTTCTGGTTGACGGTAAAGTCGCAGGTGGCCGTCGGCCCGTGAAATGAGGGATAGAGGACGTACTGGGTCACCTCGTGAAGTCCGAGATCCTTATTCTCAGCCAGGCTGACGAATTCGGCCGCATCCACCACGCCGGTATCCAGACCCGTGTAGAGCTCACTCCCAGGCAGTTTTACAGGGGCAGCGCCGAGTTTGGTAAACAGCGCCGATGTCAGTCCGCCGGCCGTTCGGATTTTGATGCCGTTGAAGTCTTCAAGGCTTTTGAGCGGCACTTTGGACATGATCGGCTCGGCACCGACAAGGGCGGGGCCCACGTAGTAAACGCCGTACTTGGCATAAAGTCTCCGTGCCAAATCGTTGCCGCCGAAGTAGTAGGCCCAGATCTTGACCTCGGAGGTATCGCTCCAGACACTCATGAGGCTGAAGAGGGCAGCGAACGCCGGATCCTTCCCGGCATAGTAGGCGGGCGCATTGAACCCGCATTCGAAGATGCCTTTGCCGATGGCGTCAAGCTGGTCAAAGGCGCCAACCAACGTACCGACGCCGAAGAGCTTGATATCCAGACGGCCGCCAGTGCTCGCCTTCAGGTCTGCAAGGGCCTGCTCCAAAGCCTTGTAGCCGACACTTCCGGGCACAGCGTAGGTCTGCGCACGCCAGTTATACACCTTGTCGGCGGCCTGGCCTCTACCCGACATCACTGCCACAAGCGCAAAGACGGCCATTACCAAAGAAACCACCATTTTTTTGTGTATCATGAAGTTCTCCTTTCAAGGAATGCGAATGGTGTGGATTTCTGAAAGCCACTTCATTGTTGAGCGGCTTGGTCGGATACCGTTACGGCGCTATTTGCAACGGCTCGGCGGTGATGAGAAGCATTTTTTTCCAGATCTTCTCGTCTACTAATCGCGGTTGGTCCTCTTCGAGAGAACCGTTCGATCCGATCAAGCGGCGATCAGGGTTTTGGCCAGCCGAACGGCGGAACCGGCATCCGGGGCGAATCCATCCGCACCCGCTTCATTGGCAAAGGTTTGACTGACAGGCGCACCACCGATCATGATTTTCAAGCGATCCCGCAATCCAGCCTCCTGAATCGCGGCTATGGTTTCGGTGATCCGCGGCATCGTTGTGGTCAACAGCGCCGACAAGGCCAAAATGTCCGGCTGCTGGGATTTGACGGCCTCCACAAACGCTTCTGAGGCAATGTCCACACCCATATCCTGAACCTCGAAGCCCGCCCCTTCGAGCATCATGACCACCAGATTCTTCCCAATGTCATGGAGATCGCCTTTCACGGTTCCGAACACGACCTTTCCCGTTGCTTTTCGGCTCCCCTCAGCGAGCATGGGCTTCAATCGTTCGACGCCGACGGACATGATCGAAGCGGCCATGAGGACTTCGGGAATGAACATCTCCCCGCTCTCCATCTTCTCGCCGACCACATCCATGGCCGCGATGAGCCCGTCGCTCAGGATCTCTTGGGCGGATACGCCTCCTTCGAGCGCGTTTTCGATGGCCTCGGCGGTCTTCTGGGCATCGCACCCGATCAGTGCCGACTGTATGTCACTTAGAGAGGTCATATTGAAATCTCCTTCGTGCTAAAAGTAATGTGTGGGGTCATTATGCCTTGAAATCTGCCAGGCACTCCTGCAACAAACGGCGGGTAAAGGTATGCGCCATGGCCTTGCGGTATTCAGCGGAGGCGCGCAGGTCGGTTATCGGCGTAATCTGAGCAGCGGCAATCCGTCCCGCCTCATCGGCCATATCTTCATTCAATGCCTTGCCGGCCAAAAAGGCTTCGGCGTCGCTTAGTCGCACCGGAGTGGGCGCTACAGCGCCCATGGCGACACGGGCTTCGGTCAGTTGTTTCCCGTCCGTCTGGAGTCGCACCGCCACCGATATGATGGAACAGACAAACGCTGTTCGAAGACCGAGACGGGCCCGCCTGGCGGCTTCGTTGGCCTGCATTGCCGGAAAGCTGATCTCAGTAAGAACTTCTCGCGGATGCAGCCGTGTCGTTCCCGGCCCTAAGAAAAATCGATTCAAGGGAACGGTTTCTTCGCTGTCGACGCCGCGGATGGTGACTTGCGAATCAAGGACCAGCAAAGGCGGAGCTGTATCCGCCGCCGGAGATGCCATGCACAAATTGCCGCCTATGGTGGCAGTGTTTCTCACCTGAAGAGACGCCATGCATCCAACAGCCTCAGACAATACGGGTGCTTTCTCCATCAAGAGCGGGGAATCAACAATCTCCGAAAGACGCGTTGAAGCGCCAATGATGATCCGGTCACCGTCCTCCCGAATTCCGCTTAATGCTTCAATGCCCCGGATGTCGATTAAGTTGAGCCCGTCCTCAAAGGTCCAACTGCCGTGCCGCACGGCAGGTATGAAATCCGTGCAGCCGGCGACTACTTTGAAGGGCGCTTCAAGTGAGCCGATCAGCCCCATCAGGGTGTCGACATCCTTGGGTCTGTGATAGTTGAGCTCGGGCAATGCCCTGGATCCAATAAAATTCTTCATGACCTTTTCGCCTCCGTTTGCGTGGCGTGGTGGGCGGCCAGAACGAGTCACCACCAGTTGCCGGCGTCCCTTTGCTTTTTTGCCTCCTGAATCGCCTTCACGATGTTGACATACCCGGTGCAGCGGCAGAGATTGCCTTCGATTCCTTTGCGGATCTGTGCGTCGGTCAAGACTTGCTCTGCGGTATTCTCGATGAGTGCGTATGCAGTCATCAGCATACCCGGCGTGCAATAGCCACACTGCATGCCGTGCAGGTCCACGAAGGCGTCCATCAACGGATGTCTTTTCCCGTCGCGCACAAGACCTTCGGTGGTGATGATTTCTGCTCCGTCGGCTGCCGCGGCCAGCATCAGGCAGCTGTTGACCGGTTCGCCGTTTAGCAGCACCGTGCAGGCGCCGCACTCTCCCTCCTCACAACTGCGGTGAACGCTTTGAAACGCCAGTTCCTCGCGCAGGATCTCGAGCAGCGTCGCCCGCGAATCGATTTCGAGACGATAGTCCTTGTGATTGACCTTGAGGTTGACCGCAACCATCATTGCTGAATCCTCCTGTATCTCCTGCATGTCATGCGAGGGCGCTTTATAGCCGTTCGCCCTGGGCTTCCCGAATCCACCGAAGCACGCGCTCTGGTGTGGCCGGCGAATCGTTAACAATGACGCCAAAGGGTGTCAGCGCATCCTCAATGGCCGTCAGGATGACGGCTTTGCTGCCGATGATGGGGGCCTCCCCCATCCCCTTGCTGCCGGTTTCCGAAAAAGGGCTGGGCGTTTCGAGATGTGCTATCTCGATCTCCGGGGCTTCGACCGCAGTGGGCATCAGATACTCGGCAATCGACGTGTTGAGCAGGTTCCCCTCTGCGTCGTAGTCCAGCTTTTCGGTTAGAGCTTCGCCAATGCCCTGAACGATGCCGCCATGGATCTGGCCGTCGATGACTTTGTGACTGATGACCGTTCCCGCATCATGAACATGGACGTACTTGAGTATCCGTGAGACACCCGTTTCCGTGTCCACCTCCACGATTGCGATATCCGCAGAACTGCAGAACGTGGTGTAAGAGCTTCCGCTTTCGGGCGTGGTCGGGCTGTACCAGGTGGTCGTAACGTCGAGCAGCTGCCCGTGAGAGAGCAGCATATCCTTTGGGAGCCCTCTCGGACCCGGGAAGAAAAAGGCTTTCTCGGCCAAAGCCTTGAAAGTCAGCTTCTTTTCGGGCTGGTTGCGGACGAAAATCTCACCGCTTTTGGCTTCGATATCCTCCGCTGCCGCCTTCAGAAAATGGGCGGCGATCCGGTTGATTTTTTCTCGAAGCATTTTGGCGGCCTTGGCCACGGCACTCGCCGGCCAGACAGCGCCTCTGCTCGACAACGGGCCCTGTCCGATCCATTCGGATGTTACCGGTCTTATGTAAACGTCTTCCGGCAGACATCCCAAAATGTCGCAGACAATCTGGGTATGACTGATTTCGGAACCCTGTCCAATTTCGGTGCGGTCCGAGTCCACTTCGACCGTCCCGTCCGGCATGATCTGCACCCGAGCCTCGGTCAGCCCCCCCATTTGGCAGTTGGGGACGGCCACACCGGCCGGCTCGATAGTGGTGACGAGACCGACTCCGATGTAGCGTCCCTCGGAACGCACCTTTTCCTGCTCACTTCTCCACGAATCCACATCCGCCATCTCCAAGGCTTTGTTCAAAGTGGCAGGATAATCGCCGCTGTCCATGACGTAGTTGTTGATCTGGTGGAAAGGAAATTCTTCCGGCTGAATGAAATTCTTGAATCGGATCGCTTCCGGTGTCATCCCCAGCTCGCGAGCGATTCGGTTGATCACGCTTTCGATGAACTTCAAACCCTTGTCCTTACCGTAGCCTCGGTAGGCACAGTAAAAGGACTTGTTGGTGACCACGCCGATGCCCTCGATGTGCATCCCCTTCCATTTGTACATATTGGGCGGCGATGAGCAGGCCGGGAAAATGCTCAAAGCGGCGATCCCTTTGTTGGTGCTCTCCACACCCAAATCATGGGTTACGGTAGCGCGAAGCCCCAGCAGAGTGCCGTCGTTCTTTACGGCGACCTCGCCCTCCCAAAAGACATCCCGCTGATGGGGACCCGTCGTAATGAAGTCCCGCAGGGACTCGGACCACTTCACCGGCCGCCCCGTCAGCATGGACGCCAGCGCCACCACGTTCTCCTTCCAAACGTGGATTTTCAGTCCGAAAGCGCCGCCAATATCCACCGCGGTCACTTTCACCCGGGCCTCTGGAATTCCCAGGGCCGCTGCCAGATTGTGGCGTGCCAGATAAGGAGTCTGAAACGTGCCCCACATGTTGAGGGTTTCCCGTTTCGGATCGTACTGGGCCACACAGCCCCTGGGCTCAATGGGCAAACCAGTCACCCGGCCTTCGCTGTGAGAGACCTGGATCACCCGGTCCGCCTCGGCAAAGGCGGCATCGGGATCGCCCCAGTCGAACTTGAGGTGAACCTGCTTGTTGTCTTCCCAATCGTCGTATAGCTTCGGGGCGCCCGCCTCGAGAGCCGCCCTAGGGTTCGCCACGGCAGGCAGCGGCTCATAGGTCACGACAACCCGATCGGCGGCGATCCGAGCCGTGGTCTCGTCTTCCGCAACGACGGCGGCAACCGGTTCGCCAAACCACCGCACCTTGTCTTCCGGCATGGCGTAGATGGTGGCCAACCGCCAGATCCAATCCGGACTTTTGAAGTTGGCCTGCACCGGAAGGGGTTTGGTGTGCTGCCTCATATCCGAGCCGGTGATGACACGGATTACCCCCGGTAAGCTGAGCGCTCTGCTAACATCGATGCTCAGGATCTTCGCATGAGCGTGCGGGCTGCCGACGAAGACCAAATGGGCCATACCCGGTATATCCAAATCGTCGGCGAATTGTCCTTTTCCAGCAATGAGCCGATTTTCCCTGCTTTCCATCGATACCTCCTCACCCGAACGAAGGCTGCCGACCGGAGGCGGAGCACTGACACTCCGCCGCCCGGAATCCACACTCAGGTCCGCTTCTGTGCATCATAGAACCGTTTGGCCAGCATCGGTCCGCCCCACAAGGATGGGAGCATGATCAATCCCACCGGAACAGCCGTTATGACAATAAAGGACTGCAAAGCGCCAATTCCGCCGGATCCCATATAGATCAGAATCGCAGCCACGACGCCCATGGTGATGGCCCAGAAGACCCGCATGCCGGCGGGCGGATCGTCGCTTCCGGTCACGCAGATGGAGATCGAGAGTGCCATTGAATCACCGGTTGTGGCCAGGAAGATGAATATCAGCAGCAGGAAAACCGGCAGCAGTACGCTGGCCATGGGCAGCTGCTGCACGATGGCCAGCAGGGCCGCAGGCAGCCCATGCTCGTTCAGGGGGCCCGAAATCACTCCCGGATTCTGCATTTCGAAAAAGATTCCCGATCCGCCCAGAATGGTAAACCAGAAATGGGTGGCCAGCGGAGCAATGACCCCTACGGCGAGCACGATTTCACGAATGGATCGACCCCGTGAGATCCGTGCCACCAGGACAGCCATCAGCGGCCCGTAGCCAATAAACCACCCCCAGAAAAAGACGGTCCACCAGCCGAGCCAGCCCTCATCACCGCGGAAGAGGCTGATGGTGGTAAAATCTTTGATGTAAGCCCCCATGGCTCCTGTAAAGGTGTCGATGATGAACCCGCCGGGTCCGATCAACAGGATCAGGGCGACCAGGCTGACAGCCATGATTACATTGACCCGACTCAAAAACTGAATTCCCCGGTGAAGTCCGGTCACTGCTGAAATCGTGTAGACGATGACCAGTGCGATAATGATCATAAGCTGGGTTCCATAGACATCCGGAATGCCAAACAACTTCTGAAGGGCGAAACTGACTTGCAGTCCCAAGAAGCCGATGGGCCCGATCGTTCCGGCGGCCACGGCCAGGATGGAAAAACCCTCCACGACTTTGCCCAAGGTGTTGTTCATGATTTTTTCGCCGAATACCGGATACAAGAGGGCCC
>JASFIA010000049.1:0-9562 GCA_050122915.1 Desulfobacterales bacterium
CCGTTTACCTATTGAGCGGGGGAGATCATGACTGTGCTCGGTACGACATACTGGGGGTGAAGCCATGGCTGAGCATCAGGACGTGGGGGCGACGTGTCCGCATCGAGGCCGGGAACCGAGCCATCGACGCCGAGGCCGACCCCTTCGAGACCCTTCGGTCACTGCTAAGGCATTTCAAAACCGTCACCCGTCTCTCCGAGGGCCAACCCATGTCGGCCGGCCTGATGGGTTATCTCTCCTATGACCTGAAAGACATGATCGAAACCCTGCCCCGCACCTCCGTAGACCGGTGGGGACTTCCCCACCTATGTCTGTTCGCCCCGTCGATCATTCTTGTCAACGATCATGACACCGGTTGCACGTGGCTCGCGCTTCCCGAGGCAGACCGTCTCCCGGAAGCCGACCTCAGGAGACAGTGGCTCTTCGATCGGCTCCGGAAATCCCCCATCCCTTCGGAGGCCTTCAGCTGCCGGGGAGAAGGGATTCAATCCAACTTCACTCGTTCGGACTACTTGGAAACCGTCGATCGCATCCGGGAGTACATTGCCGATGGTCACGTCTACCAGGTCAATGTCTCCCAGCGATTCGAAACCGGTTTCTCAGGTGACCCCTTTGCCCTTTTCAAGGCCCTTTACGGGCGCAATCCGGCTCCCTTTTTTGCCTTCGTCAACGCCGGCTGCCATCAAATCGTTTCCACCTCTCCGGAACGGTTTTTATGCCGCCGCGGGCAGCGCATTGAGACCCGACCGATCAAGGGCACCCGCCCCCGGGGAGAGACGGAGAAGGCGGATCTCGCCCTGCGAGAAAGCCTTGTGGAAAGCGCCAAGGATGATGCGGAACTATCCATGATCGTGGATTTGCTCCGAAACGACATCGGAAAGGTCTGCGAGGCAGGATCCGTGACAGTCACCCGCCACAAAAAGGTGGAGGCCTATGACAACGTCTACCACCTGGTGTCCATCGTAGAGGGCCGCCTGGATCCCTGTGCCGATTCGGTGGACCTGCTGAAGGCAACCTTCCCTGGGGGATCCATTACCGGATGTCCCAAGATCCGCTCAATGGAGATCATCGACGAGCTCGAGCCGGACCGTCGTCACATCTACACCGGATCCATCGGCTATTTCAGTTTTCATGACACCCTCGATCTGTCCATCGCCATCCGGACTGCCACCATCCACAAGGACCGACTGTGTTTTTCCGTGGGAGGCGGCATTGTGTTCGACTCCTGCCCGGCGGAGGAATACGACGAGACCCTTCACAAAGGACGAACCCTGATGGGCATTTTCAATGGCAAGGATGCCCCAAACCGTCCGGCATCCCCCGTTGTCTGGATCAACGGGCGACTGATATCGGCCGAGAAGGCCGTCATTTCGATTGCAGACCAGGGCGTTTTGTACGGCAACGGTTTTTTTGAGACCCTTCGGGTGGACCGGGGTCACCCTCTGCATATTGATGCCCATTTAAAACGGTTCCGTC
The DNA here is from genome assembly GCA_050122915.1 of Desulfobacterales bacterium. Taxonomy (GTDB): domain Bacteria; phylum Desulfobacterota; class Desulfobacteria; order Desulfobacterales; family UBA5852; genus CALNZV01. Next base: position 1,477 of record JASFIA010000049.1, read on the forward strand.
TGACCTGGGAGGCCCTCTTTGCCCCGGAACGCTTTCCGGATATCACCTGGCCGACTGTCATCGAGCAGGTCATCGACCACAACCAGCTTGGGAACGGACTGGCTGCCGTCCGGATCACAGCCACCCGGGGCAATCCCGACGAGTGCCTGCCTGCACCCGGCCTTTTCGTGACCGCAAAACCCTATCAACGACGCCTGGAAAAACTGAAGCGGCCAGGCCTCTCCCTGGCCACCTATCCGGAGCCGCGCCAGAGTCCCCTGGCCTCCTGGAAGACCCTGAATTACCTTTACTACCTCAGGGCCGGCCGCTGGGCCTCGGATGAGGGCGCCGACGAAGCCCTCATCCTCAATCCGGACGGCACGGTTTCAGAAACCAATACGGCCAATCTGCTGCTGTTGTGTGGAGACGATCTGGTGGTTCCCCTGTCTCCCCATGTGCTTCCAGGCGTCATGGAGTCGGAAGTCCTGAAACGGTTGGCCAAAGAGGGCTTCGGGGTCAGGCGCGGGAGAATCATGCCGGAAGACCTGATGGCCGGCGACCAAGTAATTCTCACCAATTCCCTGATGGGGGCGGTGCCGGTTCTTGAAATCGACGGACGCCTGTTGAACGCGTCCACAGACCTAGCCACCCGGATCAACACCATGGTAGGGTATTAAAGACTCCGGTGGGAAGGTTCCGCGACCGGGGGATCGACCCATCGGGCTCAGCCCTTCGACGTCGTCGCGCCATCTAAGGTGGACAGCCTCTCAAGGAATTGCACGGCCGGCCATGGGCGGCCACTCACCGCCGACGTCGAGAAAGGAGAATGCGAATTGACTCCCATAGACGTTTTGGTCATCGGCGCCGGACCCTCGGGAACGGTTGCGGCCGCGCTGCTGGAAAAGGCCAATCACTCGGTCGCCATCGTAGAAAAGGAGCGGTTTCCGCGGTTCGTTATCGGCGAGAGCCTACTGCCCCGATGTATGGATGTTCTCGACGAGGCGGGACTGCTGGCAACGGTCCAGAAGCAGGGCTACCTGAAAAAAACGGGAGCTGTCTTTCTGCGGGGGGAGGCTCGGCGGGACTTCGACTTCGCCGATCAGTTCTCTCCGGGCTGGCCATACACCTACCAGGTGCCCAGGGATCACTTCGACAGGGCACTGGCCGATGCGGTCGAGTCCAGGGGAACGCCCATCTTCTGGGGGCACCGGGTGACCGACGTTCAATTCGGTCCAGCAGGGGCCACCACAATGATAACCGACCCTGCCGGGAGGAAAAAAACCATTGCGTCGGCCTTTGTCATCGACGCCAGCGGCTATGGCCGCGTGCTGCCGAGACTGTTGGGGCTGGACCGACCCTCCAGTCTTTCCTACCGGGAGTCTCTTTTCACCCACGTGACCGGAGATATGCGGCCGGAAGGAGAAGAAGAAGGCAAGATCTGGATTTGTATTCTCGGCCCGAGTGCGTGGTTGTGGATCATCCCCTTTTCCAACGGAAGAACCTCCGTAGGGGTGGTGGGTTCGCCAGAGTACCTCCAGGGGTTTACCGGCAGTCCAGACGATCAGCTGAAGGCCATCATTCACTCCGACCCCAACGCCCGAGGACGTCTGGCTCGAGCGACCTTTGTCTTTCCGGCGAAAGTGATCCGAGGGTATTCGATCGGTGTCGAGCGGTTGTGGGGTGACGGGTACGTGTTGGTTGGAAACGCCACCGAGTTCTTGGATCCGGTTTTCTCCTCGGGGGTTACCCTGGCCATGGAATCGGCTTCCCGAGCCACCCGGGCCCTTGTCCGGCAGTTTCGAGGCGACCCTGTGGATTGGCAGCATGAGTACGCCGATGAGATCGCCGCCGGCGTCGACGTCTTCCGAACCTATGTAGAGGCCTGGTATGATGGACGCCTGCCGGCCATATTCTTCAGTCCCATGAGCGACGGGGATTTCAGAGAGCAGATCTGCTCCGTGCTGGCGGGATATGTATGGGACCGGGACAATCCATTTGTCGCCCGCCATGCAAGAGCCGTGAACACGCTGGCCCGTCTGTGCATGAGCCGCAGCGGATAGGGGGGTGTGGGAGTGATGACGCCCCGCGGCGCTTCGGGGGCCGGCTATCCGGTGAGAAGATGCTTTGCCACATGGCCCAGTTCGGGAAAAACCAGATTTTTGCAGGCCAGTTTGCAGGCAGCGAGGCTGCCGGGCATGCAAAAAACCGCCGTCGAACCGATGATGCCCGCCGCCGCCCGGGAGAGGATTGCCGCGGAATCGATCTCCTCGAAGCTCAGCTGGGCAAAGAGAATCCCGAATGCCGTCATCTCCTTTTGAAACAACGGTCTCAATGCCTCGATGGTGACGTCGCTGGAGCTGATTCCCGTGCCGCCGTTCACCAATATGGCCCGAGGGCCCGCGGCTCGGATCATTTCATCCACGGCCGCCCGAATGGCGGGGAGATCGTCTTTGACAATCCGGTAGTCGACCACCCGATGCCCTTCGCGGTTGGCTTGTTTTTTCATCCAGTGGCCGCTCAGATCTTCGTCGGCCCCCCGAGTCGTTGAGACCGTCAGGATGCCAATATCGAGAGAGCGGGGCGCCTCCGATTTGTGCTGATGGGTTCCCATGGCTATTTCTCCTGTTTGACGAATACGCCCGCCGGGGCCCGGACGACACCTTAAACCGGTTCAAGACCCGCAATGTCTCAAGATATCCACCCGGTCAACACCGTCGTGCTCGACCAGGAGCACGTTGACGGTTTCCTCGGGCAGAGAGGCTGCCGTCAACCCCACGTAGTCGGGCTGGATCGGCAGCTCTCGATGGCCCCGATCGACCACCACCGCCAATTCAACCCGGTCCGGCCGGCCAAAATCCATAATCGCATCAATGGCGGCCCGCACCGTGCGACCGGTAAACAGAACATCGTCTACCAGGATCAGCTCTTTCCCGTCGACGGAAAACAGGACATCGGTGGCGTCGACCACCGGATGCTCGGCAATACGCGTCCAGTCGTCCCGATAGAGGGTGATATCCATGCTGCCGGCAGCGATAGGGGTGCCGGCCAGCCGTCGCAGTCGATCCTGGAGGCGACGGGCGATGGGCACCCCTCGGGTCTTAATGCCGATGAGCACCAGCTTCCCCATGTCGGCATGAGCAGCCATGATTTCGCGGGCAATGCGATCCAGGGCCCGGCGGATGGCGTCGGCATCCATCAATATGTCCATAGGGTCTCCTGCGGCCGCCATTGCCCGCCAGCCCTCACCACCCCATCGGGTCCGGCTCTTTGAAATCGGGCAACAACGGCATTCTCGATGGCCTACCCCCGATGGGTTGATGACCTTAAATAGGATATACCATGAGCGCCTGGAAGATCAAAGGGCCGGGTCGCCCAGGGATCGGCCTTGATTGTGGGTGACGATTCACCTATCATGACAGATCGAAGGGGAGGTCATCGACACCACATCCAAGAGACCAGGGGGATCGGGTTGGGAATCTCAGGGGCCATTCTTGCCGGAGGACTCAATACCCGTTTCGGCGGGCGAGATAAACTGTTGCTGACGGTGAAGGGCAAATGCATCCTCGACCGGCTGCTCGACGCCTTTGACGGCCAGGTTGAGGATATTCTTTTGATAACCAACCGCCCCATGACTTTTTTTTCCTGGAACCTGAGGATCGCATCGGACGTCTATGCCAAGCGCAGTTCCCTGACCGGCATTCACACCGCACTATTCTACGCCATGACATCCCATGTCCTGGTAACCGCTTGTGACCTGCCATTTTTGAAACCGGCAGTCGTCCGGGCTTTAGTTGATCGGGTGGCGGCATCAACCGACGTCCTTGTGCCGGAAACTCCGAGTGGGATTCAGCCCCTTTGTGCCGTCTATTCCAAGCGATGTCTGGCACCCATCGAGGACCAGATCAAAACGAACGACTTTCGCATTCGCCTGTTTTACCCGAAAGTCCGGCTCTCCCGCCTATCGTCGGAGGAGATACAGGGCATCGACCCGCAACTGTCCTCCTTCTTGAATATCAACTCGCCCGAGGATCTGATCGATGCCGAACGGCGCATGACCGCCGACGCAGACATCCCTTCCCAGACCTAACCCTTTAGGGAGGAAAGATGGAACCCGCAGATATCATTGAACGCCTTCGATCGCATCCTAAATTCCACAACGCCGGAATGGTTCTCTGCCACCTGGGTGTCGTTCGATCCACCTCCAGAGACGGCAGACCCGTCAGCGGCCTTAGGGTTGCCGTGGATCACGAGCGGCTCCAGGAGGTCCTCTCGGAAAAACGAGATCAGCCGGGGATTCTGGATATTCAGATACACATTACCGAAAACCGGGACCTCGCGGTCGGTGATACCGTCATGATTCTCGCGGTGGCGGGCGATTTTCGGGAAAATGTCATTCGAACCCTGGAGGATACCCTGAACGCCGTCAAAGCCACCGTTACTCAAAAAACAGAATTTTTTACCCCACCAACGTCTGGGGCGGACCAACGGGAGGCTTCCAAGTGACCTCATTTACCCACATCGACGACAAAGGGCATGTTCGCATGGTGGATGTGGCCGATAAGCCCACAACCGACCGGTTGGCCTTGGCTCAGGCTCGGATATCCATGGCAGCGGATACCTTTGAGCGAATCGCCGACAACCGGATCAAAAAGGGCAACGTCCTGGAAACCGCTCGAATCGCCGGGGTCATGGCTGCCAAGCGCACCCACGAGTTGATCCCCATGTGTCATCCGATTCACATCCGCCATGTTCAGGTGGATTTCTTTCCGGACCCTGAAACCCACACGATCCGGATCCAAGCCTTGGTTCGCGCCACCGACAAAACCGGTGTGGAAATGGAAGCCCTTACCGCCGCAGCCGTCGCCGGTTTAACCGTGTACGACATGTGCAAGTCCCATGACCGTGAGATGGCGGTCACCGATGTCTGCCTGCTTGAAAAGACCGGCGGCAAAAGCGGTGCATACAAGAAATCCCCCTGAAAGAGAACCCCGGCCATAGAAACCATCCGATGATTCCGCTCCCAACGACCGAACATGTCCTCTGGGCCGTCTCCGGCCTATTGACCGGTGCCCTGATAGCAGGCCTGGCGACCTGGATCGTGCTGAGGCGACGACACCGTCGATCGCTCATCGCGAAATCCGATGCCCTCGAAAGCGCTCGGGACACCATCTTGGAGCTGACCCGAGCCCGGGGAGAGGATTCGGTGAGACTCGAGCGCTTGTCCGAATTGAAGAACACACTACAGAACCGTGAAGAACACCTTCGGGAGCTGACGCGGCGCTCGGCCAAACTCGAAACCATTATCCGTCAGGACCGCTTGGAATCCAGGGAACGAATCGCCTGGCTCGAAGACGCCCACGGCCGTCTTCGGGATGCGTATCAGGCCCTCTCCGCCGCCGCGTTGAAGGACAACAACGCCGCCTTTATGGATCTCGCCAAAAGCGTCCTAAACCCGGTCGTGGAAAATGCCAAGACCGATCTGGATGCCCGGGGCAAGATCGTGGGCCAGATGATCCATCCCCTTAAGGAAAGCCTGGACCGCTACGACAAACAGATCCAGGAAATGGAGCGGGTGCGGGAGGCTGCCTACGGCAGCATCTCCCAACAGATGAAATCCCTCGTCCGCACCCAGGAGCTTCTGCAAAAAGAGACCGGCCGTCTGGCTACCGCCCTCAGAACCCCCCAGGTAAGGGGGCGATGGGGCGAACTCACCCTGAAGCGGGTAGCGGAGCTCTCCGGTATGCAGTCCCACTGCGACTTTATCGAACAGCCGTCGGTGGACGGCGCCGACGGGCGGCTTCGGCCTGATCTGGTCGTTCACCTTCCCGGTAGCCGACAGGTCGTGGTTGACGCAAAGGTTCCCCTCAGCGCCTATCTGGACGCTCTTGAAGCCGAAACCGAGGCCCAGCGGGAGAACTGCCTCCGGCAGCACGCCGCCCACGTATTCTCTCACGTCCAACAATTGTCGAGAAAAGCCTATTGGTCCCAGTTCCAGCCCACGCCCGAATTCGTCGTGCTTTTTATTCCCGGGGAGCATTTTTTCTCCGCCGCTCTCGGCCAGACCCCCCTTCTGATCGAAGAAGCGGCGAAGCGAAACGTGATCCTGGCCACCCCGACAACCCTGATCTCTTTGTTGAAAGCCGTCGCATTCGGGTGGCGCCAGGAAAAAACCACCGAAAATGCCCGACTCATCTGTGACCTTGGCCAGGAACTGTACGCCCGCCTGTGGGTGGTCATCGGTCACTTCCACGCCCTCGGCAAGGAAATCGGACAGACCGTTTCCGCCTACAACCGGACTGTGGGGTCTTTCGAACGGAGGGTCCTAACGACTGCCCGCAAACTCGAGGCCTTCGGCCTCAAAGGAAACGACAACCAGAACCCGCCGACCGTCGAGACCCTTTCGGCCCGACCCGTCACCCCAAGAGGTGAGGACACCGATGACACCGTTTCTTGAGAACTTCCACCGACGATTAGTGCTATGGGGGCTTATCATCGCAACCGTCGGATTGATCGGGTGCACCCAGAAAGCCCCGGTCACCCCTTCCGCTCCACCTGCAGAGCCCCTCTACCCGGTTCGCGATGACGATCTCCCCGATTTTTCTGACGATATGGATTTCGACGAGCTCGAACGGGGTATCCAGCAAAGCATCCTCTATTATTCGAGGATACCCCAGGACCGGATGATCGCCTTCGGAGCCGACAGTTACAGTGCCCGCCATCTGGCCCTGTCACTCGAGCGGTTCCGGGCCTTCATTCGAACCCGGCCGGACCGGGACCAACTCAACCGCTTCGTTAGGGAACACTACCGAGTCTATCGCTCTCCGGGGCGCTCTCCCGGAGGGGAGGTTCTATTCACTGGGTATTTCGAACCCGAATACAAAGGCAGCCTGCAACCGCGGACCGGTTATGGCGTTCCTGTCTTTGGACTGCCCGAAGATCTCATCACAGTCGATCTGTCCCTGTTCTCGTCCCAGTTATCCGGCCGACGAATCCGTGGCCGTGTGGAAGGCAACACTCTCGTCCCCTATTACACCCGCAGAGACATTGTGGAAAGGGACGCGCTATCGGGAAAAGCGCCGGTCATTGCCTGGTTGACCGACCCTGTCGATCTCTACATCCTTCAGGTGCAGGGATCAGGGATGATCCAGACCCCTGAAGGTCAGAAGGTTCGCCTGCAATATGCCGGCAAGAACGACCGCGCTTCCCATTTGGTCGGTCGCCGCCTCATCGAGGAAGGAAAGATCAGCAAGGAAGAGATGTCCCTGCAACGGATCAGAGAATACTTTAGAGACCACCCGGAGGACGTTTCGAGGATGCTCAATGGGGATCCGAGTTTTGTCTTCTTCCGAAGGGGCGTGGGTGACCCCCTCGGAAACATCGGGGTCGAGCTCACTGCCGGCCGGAGCATCGCCACCGACAGCCGCCTTTTCCCCAAGGGAGCCCTGGCCTACATTCACACGGAAAAACCCCTGGTTCATGACGGAGGCCAGATCGGCGGCTGGTCTCCAATGCAGCGGTTTGTCCTCAACCAGGACACCGGAGGCGCCATTCGTGGGGCTGGCCGGGTGGACCTGTTCTGGGGCGCCGGCCCCTATGCCAAAACCGCCGCCGGCCATATGAAGCACCCAGGCGACCTTTTTTTTCTGATATCGAAAGGGGAGGACGGCGATGGCGACCCCTGATGGTATTCATGGCCAGGACGCCGCGGGCGCCTTTAAGGACAAATGGTCGCTTGTCGACGGGCTTGACGACAACTGGGAAACACAGTACTAGCTACGTTTTGCAGTAACCGGGGCGTCGTCGGAGCGTCACGCAGATCGCCAACAAATGACCTCCCTCGAAGCGTCTTTAGACATTAGGGCGACGAATAGCCCGCCCGTCACCGGATCATCGTTAAGGAGCGCTGAGATGTTCGGAATCGGCATGCCGGAACTCATCCTGATTCTTGCCATTGCCCTCGTGGTCATAGGCCCCAAAAAACTGCCGGACCTGGCCAAATCCTTGGGCAGAGCCATGAATGAATTTCGAAAGGCAACCCGGGAAATCAAGGAGTCCCTTGACGTCAATGAGGATTTCAAAGACGTGCGTCAGTCCTTCGATGAATTGA
>JASFIA010000050.1:0-9535 GCA_050122915.1 Desulfobacterales bacterium
CGAGACCCGGAAAAGCAGCCCGGACCACTGCGAGCTCCCTTCGGAACTGGCCGATGAGATCGTCGGTTGAAATGCCGGGACGCTCCCGGACCTGACCCCCACCCTTCCGCTCTGTCAAGCGCCCGCGACCAGGAACCATTCCATACGCCGGCGCCGTTTCGGATGATCAACCGGCACGGCGTTGTTTCGGCCTTATGCCAGGATCGGCTGTCCGTGGACCAGAGGCCGATGACGATGGGCCAGACCCTTGAGGAGGTGCCCCCGCACCCGCCTCTGCCGTGGGAAAAACGGTGGATCAAAACGGAATCTCCGACTTATGCCATTTATTCGGGTCGATGGTCTTCCAGGCAAGGTGTATGTTCCCGATGAGAGAGTTGGTTCCCCACGTCGGAAGCACCCCTGCCGTGACTGCTCCTACTGTCAGCAATGCCCTGAGAGCCGGTGTCGCCCGTGCCGTCTCAATCGGTTCTCGACCGACGGCCGGCCAACCGCCGACGGCGAGGCCGGGTAGTCCCCCGCCGCACCCCGCCAACGTGGTGGGCGCCCGAGACGGGGTTGACAGGATCGGCCCATGCGTTATTTTCGTTCAGCGAATATTTTTTGAAAGCACAAATAATTCACCCTGTAACGGTTTGGAGGTTGTGCAATGGGAGCTGCTAACTGCCTGTTTGAACGGTTTTCGAATATGAGCGCAGGGTTCGTGCTGTTGTTTCTCGGTCTCGGCTTGCTCGTCGTGTCGTTTACAGTCCTGCCTGTAGTCGGTCTGGTACTCGCCGTCCCGGTTCTGATTGCCTCGATCGTTTTCTTTATCGCCCGGCGCAGCAAACAATGTTCCCTCTGATCTAAGTCACTGTGCATGTTTCCTTGATCCAAGCCCGGAGCTTTCCGGGCTTTTTTGCGTTTGGCCAAATCGCAGCGGGCGCTACCGCTATTCCATCGCCTCCTGGATATTTCCTGGTTCCAGCCTGTTGACGTTTGCGCCACCTTCCTCGGGTGCGGGGCGCTCTTGGGCGGCCTGTTTCAGTGACTGCCGGTAGGAAGTGCCTTACTGCGGAGCAGGGTCATGGTGAACGGGATCGCTCTTTTTTGAACTGGCGTATCCGATCAAACTCATCATCGACGAACAGGAACCGAATCCCGCAAATCAAACGGGTCGTGGTCCTCGATAGGTGGGTGACGACGCCCTCAATGGTCATGGGCCCGGATGCCAGCCTGATCACAATGGCGTCGATCCGCTCTCCGACGACCAAACGGGGTCCGCCTTCTTCGATAATGACGCCGATGCCCTCGCTGCCGATATCGCTGACTCGGCACCGATGGCCTTTCACCTCGATGGTGGTTGGCAAGATATCGGCTGTCCGTTCACTCTTCCGTTTTCCAGGTGGTTTTCTCTTCATGGCGCAGATTCCATCGGGTCCTGGGCGATCCGGCCGGATTTCCCGTTTGTCTGGCCCAGAGGAAAAAGCATTTCGTATCACTGCCGCCCCCGAGGGTCGGCGCCGATTCTCCGGCAAGATGAAACCCGCGGCGGCGGTAGAAGGGTAGCCGGTTCGCCTTGCACAACAGTGAAACAGGGTCTTCAGCCGTGGCCCGGGATGGTTCGATGACTGACTGCAGCCGTTATCCGCCCACCCCCCGCTTTCGAAACGAGGGCAGAACCGCCGGGGAAAAAAGGACCATGTACCGCCCACTCGGGTCATGTCCCGTCATCCCCTTTAAGGCTTCATCTGTGCTATCTGCTTTTTCCGTTGACGCGCTGTTGGTAAGACCGATGCTCATTTCGTCGACCCCGGCAACAAGAAACCATTCGGGGAGTGGTCGATCCACATACGGAAACTTTCCGCCGATACCGCTTCCCCAGGTGGATAACAGGCTGACTTGAGCTCTGAGACAGCCTCCCGCGTCCTTCCGCCGAGCATGACGGAGGGTCCATGGGGTCAGCGGATCTTGTGGCTAATTCCCTGGGTATAGGGCTGCTTGGATCCCGCCTTTGCACCGTGGCCACTTTTCAGCGTCCGCCTTTCAAATGGTCCCAGATATTGCCTTCAGTGCTGCGTCCCCCACTGCCTTCCGATGGTCCTGGAGGTGGCGACTGACGCCCGCCGGTTGTCCGGCCCATGAGTTTGGCGATGCGCTCCTCTATCGGCGGGTGGGTGGAGAAAAGGGATGCCAGTCTGCGTCCGGACAGGGGATTGACGATAAACATATGGGCTGTCGAGGGATTGGCGGTCATGGGGATCCGCTTGCTGTATGCGCCCAACTTCACCAAGGCATCGGCCAGACCGTCCGGCCGCCCCGCGATCGCGGCGCCGGTGGCGTCGGCCAGGTATTCCCTTGATCGGGAGATGGCCATCTGTATGATCATGGCGGCTATGGGAGCCAGCAGGGACATGAGGATCAATCCGAGTCCGCCCCCACCGCCGTTGTCGTTGCTGCTTCGTCCGCCCCCGAATATGGCCCCCCATCGGGCCATGGATGCCAGCATCATGATCGCGCCGGCCATGGTGGCCGCAATAGTGCCGATCAGGATGTCGCGGTTTTTGATGTGGGCCAACTCGTGGGCAAGTACACCGGATATCTCATCGCGGTCCATTAGCTTGAGCAACCCGTCGGTAACCGCGACGACGGCGTTTTCCGGATTGCGCCCCGTGGCGAACGCGTTGGGCGCCTCTTGCGGGATGATATAGACCTTGGGCATGGGAAGACCGGCATTGGAGGCCAAGCGCTGAACGATGCCATAGAGCTCTGCGCCTTCCGACGGGCCAACCTCCCGTGCCCGGTACATTTTTAGGACGATCTTGTCGGAGTACCAGTAGCTGAAGAAATTCATGCCCGCTGCGAAAATAAAAGCGATGATCATCCCCTGGCGGCCTCCCATCAGATTGCCGATGAGGACAATGACGGCGGTCATTGCGGCCAGCAGCAGGGCGGTTTTGAACTGATTTCCCATCAGGTTTTCCTCCTATTTGTAAAAACCCATTGATATTGTTTTAAACTGCCATACCCTTCAGTCTACGGAATATAACTTCGGACACCGATAATACAAGCGGCGCCAGTGGTTAGCGGTCTGGTGGGCGAATGTTTCTTGAAAACGTTCCTTGGCGTTGGTAGGTTGACCGAATAGCGCCAACTGCTGGCCAGCCAGTGCCGTCGGTGGAACCAATCCGACGCCAACCCCCCTTAGGAGAGGGCATCATGATCGATACCCAAGAACCGGATGTGCCGGAGGAGGAGAGCTTCGCCGATTTGCTGGAATGCTACAGTTCCGGAATGAAAGACGACCTCCACATCGGCGATGAGATTGAAGGCAAAATCATCAGCATCGGCAAGGATACGGTGTTTGTCGACACGGGCACCAAGGTAGACGGAGCCGTCGATCGGGAAGAACTGCTGGACGAAGCGGGTGAGATGCCCTTCAGTGAAGGCGATGTGATTACCCTTTACGTGGTGGGCATGGACGACAGCCAGATTCGATTGTCCAAGGCCATTTCCGGGGTGGGGGGCTTGTCAATGCTCCGCGAAGCCCATGACAACCGGGTACCCGTGGACGGAAAGGTGTCGGAGTCCTGTAAAGGCGGCTATCGGGTTCGGCTGATGCAGCGAACCGCCTTCTGTCCGGGGAGCCAGATCGATATCCGACCAGGAACCTCTCCCGAAGTCCACATCGGCCAGGAGTACCGGTTCCTGGTCACCCAGTTGGACGAACGGGGCCGAAATATTGTTCTGTCCCGCCGCCGGTTGCTTGAAGCGGAGCGGGATGCCGCCCGGAAGGCGATATTGGCGGAAATATCCGAAGGCGATACCGTGGAGGGAACGGTGGTTAAACTCATGCCCTACGGCGCGTTTGTGGACATTGGATCCGGCGTCGAGGGAATGGTGCACATCTCCGAGCTGTCATGGAGCCGAATCGAGACACCCGAGGCGGTCTGTCGGGAGGGGGACCATTTGTCGGTTAAGATTCTCACCATCGAAAAAGACGGCAAGCGGATCTCGCTCTCTGTAAAGCAGGCGACTGGAGATCCATGGGAAAGCCTCGGGGATCGCTTCGCATCCGGTCAAACCGTCAGCGGCACGGTTACCCGATTGGCGCCATTTGGTGCTTTCGTGGAGATCGCCCCCGGCGTTGAAGGGCTGGTTCACCTCAGCGAGATGAGTTATGTCAAACGCGTGCACAAGGCCGAAGAGGTGGTGTCGACGGGGGATGCCGTTTCCGTCGTGATCAAAGATGTGGATATCCGCTCACGTCGGGTCTCCCTCAGCCTCCGCGACACGGAAGGCGACCCGTGGCGTACGGTCGAAGAGGAATTCCCGTTGGGGAAGCAGGTCGAAGGTACCATCGAACGCCGGGAAAATTTTGGCCTTTTTGTCGGGCTCAAACCCGGCGTGACGGGGCTGTTGCCTAGATCCAAGATCAGCGCCTCCGTTGATGCCCAACGATTGGATCGACTCAAGCCCGGCGATACCCTCACCGTCGTGGTCGACAGCGTCAACCTCCAGGATCGAAAGCTGTCTCTCAATCCCGCCGGTGAATCGGGCACCGTGGACTGGCGACGCCACACAGAGCCCGAGTCCGGCGGCATGGGTTCCCTGGGAGACAAACTCCGCGAAGCCCTCTCCGATCATCAAAAGAAAACCCCATAGCCAGGACTTTTGGAACGGGCATTCCTGGCGCCGAACGAGTGTCGGCTTAGGGCAAACTGTCGTATGGACCTTCGCGACCGTCTGGCGGTATTCGAAAAGTTGATGGCCATCTACGATCGGTTTACGGCCACCCTGGGTCCATTTGCCTGCGGCGAGCGCTGCGACTGCTGCTGCACCGGCAACGTCACCATGACCACCCTCGAAGGCTACCGATTGATCGAGGGTATGGCTGGAAGCCGCCAGGCTGCGACCCTGTTCTCCCGACTCAAGCCCTATCTCCGGCGGAACCGGTTTCAGCCCACCCTGACCACCAACATGCTGGCACGGCGCGTCCGGGACGAAGAGCCGGTTCCCGACGAGGGCGGTAACCCAGAGTGGGGGGCCTGCTCGGCGTTGTCCAATGCCGCATGCACGGTTTACGAGGTTCGGCCCTTTGGGTGCCGCAGTTTTTTTTCCACCCGCCGCTGCGGGGACGGCGGGGCGGCCCAAATGCCTCCGGTGCTGGTGAGCGTCAACACCATTTTCTTGCAGACGATCGAGCACATCGACCGCCCCGGGTGCAGCGGAAATTTCGTCGACGTTCTTCTGGCCCTGGAAACCAAAGGCAGAAGGCATCGATACGAGCAGGGTCGTTTTGACTGCAAAGGCGGGGGGCTTTTGGCCAACCAACCAACGCCGGTTTTCATGATCCCTCCGGAGCACCGGACCACTGTATTGCCGGTCATGGAGGCCATTCGCTCGATACACGTCGCGACTGATTGAGCGTTTTATCGACAAGCCCTAAGAGACGGGCGGCATTTTCTCCCCCAATCTGCCGGCACTGGGCGTGGCTCAATCCGCCCTCTGCCATGTCCTTGAAATACCTCGACGGTCGGATCAGGGGGTAGTCGCTGCCGAAAAGAATTCGGTCCGTACCGGCGGCGGTCGCTGCAACGGACCAGATGCCGGGTCGGTAGAGATACGGGGAGGCCGCCGTGTCATACCAGACGTTTTTCAAGATGTCTTCGGCATGCTTCTTCAGCAGATGGTAGATGAACAGCCCGCCGCCCCAATGAGCCAGAATGATAGGGATGTCGGGGAAGCGGGCGGCCATCCGGTAGATTTGATCCGGTTGGATAGGGGCTTTGCCGGGGTAGTGATGCCCGACGGGTTCGTTGGTGTGGACCAACACCGGGCATTGGTGACGGCGGCAGACCGCCATGATGGGCTCAAGCCGGTCCAGAGCGTCCCCGTCGATGCCGGATTCGTAGAAGGCCAATTCACCAATTCCGGACAAGCCGGCGTCCATGCACCTTTCGGCTTCGGACGGGGCCGCCGGATGGGAAGCGTCGAAACAGCCGAAACCGACAAGGCGGTCGGGATAACGGGCCACGCACTCCATGATGTAGTCGTTGTGCCGTCGGTAGGTATCAGAGGACTTCCACGGGAAGCCGAAGACCACCGATCGATCGACGCCGTCTTCATCCATCGCGGCGAGAAGAGATTCAGCGGTAACCAGCCGCGAGCGGGGCGAATCGTAGAGCAACTCGAAGGCGCCTTCCGTGTCGAAATAGCACTCGCGCTCCTGGCAGATGTATTCCGGGAAGATATGCACGTGAGCGTCGATAATCATCGCGTCGGCCTCCGTTGTTGCGCCGCAATGGGCCCGGAAAGCATTCCGGCCGATGGGCATTGGCGGATCATTAAACACAAGGGGAACATCACATGTATTTGGATCGGCCGGGCAAAGTCAACACGCAAGACGGGATGGCGGCCGATTGCCGGCGGCCGCTTCCACCGGGTATCCGGGCGTCCTTGGTGAGGTCGGCCCATGGATGTCGATCCTTCGATGCCGGAATTCGGTACCTCGGTATGTCTCAAGAGGTTAAACGTTAACGACCCTTTGTGTGAAATGGCACCGTCCATGGCAAACCCCACGTCACCGTTCGTTTCGACCCCAGATGCTACCGAGCGCCATGTGGTGCTGGTTGCCCCTGAAGTGCACTGGAATACCGGCAACATCGGACGGACCTGTCTAGGCGCCGGAGCGACGCTGCATTTGATCCGTCCCCTGGGGTTTTCCCTTTCCGACCGCCATTTGAGGCGGGCGGGCCTGGACTATTGGCCGCGAGTGGATCTTCAGGTTTGGGATGACCAGGACGCCTTTTTCGAGGCGATGACCCCAGCCGAGGACGAGGTGTCGCTGTTATCCAAAACCGGCGGACGGTCCTTTCGGCATCTGCCGGATCCGGACCGCCTTTTTCTGATCTTCGGCTCAGAGACCCGAGGGCTTCCTCCCGCCCTTTTTCACCGATTCCCGGATGCCCGCTATCACATCCCCATCAGTGCTCAGATCCGAAGCCTGAATTTATCCACCGCAGTCGGAATCGTTCTCTTCGAGAGCCTGCGCCGCCGTCCCCGTCCCCACGGCTGGCCGGTCGTCTGACCCTGAGCTGTCACAGCTCTACTCACCTAAAATTTTCATTATTAAATTTTTCATTACTATTAATATTTATTGATTTTCGTAGTGGCATGGTTATTATTGACTTGCAAGAGTGACACTTCACTGCCATGGAGGCCGAATGCGATTCGATAAGTTTACCGTCAAATCCCAGGAATTGATCCAAGAGTCCCAGTCCCTTGCGGCCCGGACGTCCCATCAGCAGATCGAACCCGAACATCTGCTGGCCGTGATGGTCGGCGAGAAGGACAGCTTGGCCCGATCCATGTTGAGAAAACTCGGCGTATCCCCGGATGCGGTGGCTGCCGATCTCTCGGCTGCTTTGGAGCAGCTGCCGTCGGTCAGGGGCGGCACTGGGGAGGTGTATCTGTCCCCGCAGAGTCGGTCGGTGCTGGAGCAGGCGTTTTCAGAAGCCTCCAAGATGAAGGACGACTATGTGAGTCTGGAGCACATCCTGCTGGCCATCGCCGACGAAAAGGGCGGAAAGGCACGGGTGATCCTGCAGCGACACGGCATTACCCGGGAGTCGCTGCTGAAGGCTCTGATGGACATACGGGGCAGCCAGCGCATTACCGACCCCAACCCGGAGGAAAAATACCAGGCCCTGGAAAAGTTCAGCCGGGATTTGACCGAGCTGGCCCGGCTTGGAAAACTCGATCCGGTGATCGGTCGGGACGAGGAGATTCGGCGGATCGTTCAGGTTCTCTCTCGTCGCACCAAGAACAATCCTGTTTTGATCGGTGAGCCGGGCGTGGGAAAAACAGCCATCGTTGAGGGATTGGCCCGGCGGATCGTCGAGGGGGATGTCACCGAAACCATCAAGAACCGGCGATTGGTTGCGCTTGACATGGGAGCGTTGATTGCCGGGGCCAAATACCGCGGTGAGTTCGAGGATCGATTGAAGGCGGTTTTGAAAGAAGTGGAGGCTGCAGAGGGTGAGGTGATTCTTTTTATCGACGAACTCCACACCCTGGTGGGGGCCGGTGCCGCCGAGGGCTCCATGGACGCGTCCAACATGTTAAAGCCCGCCCTGGCCAGGGGTTCGCTCAGGTGTGTGGGGGCCACCACTCTAAACGAGTACCGGAAATACATCGAGAAGGACGCCGCACTGGAGCGGCGCTTTCAGCCGGTTTTCGTAAAGGAGCCCACCGTCGAGGATACGGTGTCGATCCTGCGAGGACTGAAGGAGAAATACGAGGTGCACCACGGCGTCCGGATCAAGGATTCGGCGATCGTGGCGGCTGCCCAGCTGTCGGACCGCTACATTTCCGACCGCTTTCTTCCGGACAAGGCCATCGACCTGATCGACGAGTGTGCGTCGAAGCTTCGGATCGAGATCGACAGCATGCCCCAGGAGATCGACGAGATCCAGCGGCGGATCACCCAGGCGGAAATTGAACGGCAGGCCTTGAAAAAGGAGACCGATGCGGCCTCCCGGGAACGCCTTCAGAAGCTCGAGCAGACGATCGGCGCCCTATCCGAAGAAATGGCGGAGATGAAGGCCCACTGGGACAATGAGAAGGACTTGATCCAGACGATTCGGAGGGTAAAAGAGCAACAGGAGCAACTGGGCATCGAAGCCGACCAGGCTCAACGCGAAGGGGATTTGGCGCGGGTGGCGGAGATCCGCTACGGCCGAACGGTTGAGCTTTCCAATCGCCTTGAAGATGCCCGAAGGGCCCTCGAAACCCTTCAGAACGAGCGAAAAATGCTCAAGGAGGAAGTGGATGACGAGGATGTTGCCGAGGTGGTATCCCGGTGGACCGGCATCCCCGTCAGCAAGATGCTGGAGGGAGAGCGCGAGAAACTGATCCAGATGGAGGACCGCCTCGGCAAGCGGGTCATCGGCCAGGCCGAAGCCATCTCCGCTGTTTCCAACGCTGTCCGCCGGGCCCGCTCTGGGCTCCAGGACCCCAACCGCCCCATTGGTTCGTTTATCTTCATGGGTCCTACGGGCGTGGGGAAAACCGAACTGGCCAAGGCCCTTGCGGAATTCATCTTTGACAGCGATCAGGCGATCATCAGGGTGGATATGTCCGAATACATGGAAAAGCATTCGGTAGCCAGGATGATCGGGGCGCCCCCGGGATATGTGGGATACGAGGAAGGTGGTTATCTCACCGAGGCGGTGCGGCGAAGGCCCTATTCGGTAATTCTCTTCGATGAGATCGAAAAAGCCCATCCGGATGTCTTCAACGTGCTGCTTCAGATTCTCGACGATGGCCGCATGACCGACGGCCACGGCCGGACCGTCGATTTCAAGAATACCATCATCATCATGACCTCCAACGTCGGCAGCCACCACATCGAACAGCTGTCCGGGAATCGGGAGGAGATGGAGCGGCAGGTCAGGGCCGATCTAAGGGCTACCTTCAAGCCGGAGTTTTTGAATCGTGTCGACGACATCATCATCTTTCTCAGTTTGTCACCCGAGGAGATCGGCAAGATCGTCGA